>JAMOQN010000089.1 GCA_027063985.1 Desulfohalobiaceae bacterium | reverse complement strand
TTTTTTTCTTAAATTCATGAATGAATTGTAAAAAATCCTGTTTTAAGGCAGGAATAAACTTTTCATCTGGAATCTTTTTTAACTCTTCTTCTGTAACCCATTTAATTTCAGTATGATTTTCAGATTTCGGCGTGCCTCCTTTGTATAGACAAAGGAATTTAATCCCTGGAATTTTTGGTTCAGATGGATAATTTATGCAGTAAAATTTATGAATATCTTCTAATACTTCTACATCAATATTCAGTTCTAATTTATAATGTCTTTTTACTCCCTCAACAAAAGTTTCATTGCTATCTAATTGTCCACCGCAACCTTCATATAACCCTGGAAATAATTTGCGAGAGTTGCTTCTTTTTGCAATAAGAGCTTTGATTTCACCCTCTTCCTCTTTAATACAAAGACCAGCAATATGAACTTCAGGAGTTAATCTAACATCTTCTCTGGTAAAAAACTGATTAGCTATCTCCTTAGAGACCCAAACATCAATTTCATAAAGTAATCCTCTCAGTTTCCTCTTTTGTTCAAAGAATTCAATATCAATTGATTTAGGTAATTTAGGAAGAATAGGAAAGTCATCCTTATCTATAACTATTCCTTTTGGACGTGCAATATCGCATAATCTAGCACACTTATTGATTTCTGCTCCAATAAAATCACCATTTAATGGTTTTATCCAACCTTTTGTAACACCCCATCCTAAAGATAAAGGGATTGAAGACCCATGCCTCTTTGAGAGATCACAGCACATTTTTTTAAATTTTTTCTCAACTCTATCTATCTTCTTAATAATTTCTTTAATCAACTTCTGCAAATTCAAATCAATACTTTCAGACTCTGGTAGTTTTTTAATCAATAAAGCTCCATCTCCTAAAGTTTTAATAGTATAATCTTTAAATACTTCATTTAAAATTTGATAAAATTTATCAGTGAAAATATTTAAATATGGGAAAACATCAACCTTCTCAGCCCAGGAAGTAAATCCTCTTACATCAACAAAAATAATTACAGCCTCTACCATGCTTTGAGCTTTGTTACTCATAATTTTCTGCCTTTTTTATAAAATTTACAAAGGCTTTACTTCTTAGCATCCATTATCCCGACTTCCTTTTACCCTGTTAGGTTTAAGCCTATTGCAGATTAAAAGTCAACATCTTAATGAAAGGAACAAGGAAATGGGCGGAAAATTAAGGCGGCGAAAATTTGTGTCTTTTTAGGTAGATGAGTGAATGGGTATATGAGTGGATGAGTAGATGCGAAAGTATATAAAAATCAACTCATTTAAAACTATACGGCCCCTTTTCTCTTCAAAACAACTATAATTGTTTTTAAAATAATATATATGTCATCTAAAAATCGCCAATTTTCAATATATTTTAAATCCAATTTAACTATTTCATTAAAATCAGTTATTTCATTTCTACCAGATATTTGCCATAGACCTGTAATTCCCGGCTTTATACAAATACGTTTTAAATGCCACAATTCATATTCACGAACTTCATCTGGGGTAGGAGGCCTGGTTCCCACTACACTCATCTGACCTAAAAGTACATTTATAAACTGAGGAAATTCATCTAATGAAGTTTTTCTTAAAAAACGTCCTACTCGAGTAATCCTTGGATCATCTTTTATTTTAAAAATTTGTCCTTTCATTATATTTTTTTTCATTAATTCCTTTTTTCTTTCTTCTGCATCCTTATACATTGTCCTGAATTTATAAAGAGTAAAGATCCTTCCATTCATTCCTACTCTTTTTTGTTTAAAAATAACAGGACCTTCAGAATCAAGTTTAATGGCTAATCCCACAATTGGATAGAGAAAAAGTAAGATAAAACATCCAATCAAACCCACAAATATATCTAAGACACGTTTGTATAATAGTCCTGATACATTTATATTGTGGGTCAACATTACTAAGGTAGGTATTTGCTGAATCTTTTCTAACATAAAATGTTCTCCTGATTTAGGAGAATACATTGCAGGAACAATTCTATAACTAATCCCTGCTTTATGACATATATCTAAGTAAGGACGGACATTGAATTTACTGTATTTATTAGATAGACAAAAAATTACTTCATCAATAATTTCTGTAATTAATATATCTTTAAATTTAGCTAAAGTTCCAAGGTAAGGAATGTCTGAAAAAGAAGACAATCCTCCTTCACTAATATCATTCTCGGTTACAGTTAAAAAACCAACTACCTTATGCCCCCAGCTTCTCTGGTCTCTTAAAGCATCATTCACATATTTTATTCTTTTATCATTACCTACTAATAATATTCTCCTTACATTAACTCCTTTTTTTTGTCTTTTAATCAAAAAAAGCTCTATTCCTACCTTTTCTAAAAAAAGAAAAACAAAAAGTATAGTACCGTATAGTATGAGAAATCTAGGAGGCACATAAATGTGTGTAAAATAATAACCGGCTGTCAAAAGACATATATCCAGCCCAACAGCTATTACAAGCTTTTGAACCACTTCTCTAAAAGAATGTGGCCGTCTAGAAGAATAAAAACCTACCTGGGCCATAACAAAATTATTTATAAAGATTAAAAAAATTATAGTATAAATCAAAAAAGAAGATAGAAGTTCAATTTTGTAATTTTTTATAACATCAAAAAAAATATAATATGACAAAAATCCTGAAATAATAACAATTATAGCATCAAGCAGCATTATAATGTTTAATAAAAAAGCAACCTCCTGAGTAAACATATTACCTCTCTCAATCTGGTAGGTATCTGTCTTTTTTTAAAATGTCTTTTAATGGACCAACAAAAGAATTAAGCACCTTCTGTGCAGAGATGATATTTTGATTTGTATTAACAACCATTTCAACTCTTATCAAGGCTCCATCAGTCCTTCTCATGGTTATTGCATCCCAAAACAGATAAAATTTATTCAAATATTCATT
>JAMOQN010000088.1 GCA_027063985.1 Desulfohalobiaceae bacterium | reverse complement strand
AACTCAACTGCTTTGTTATCGCCGCAGTCAACGTCGTCTTCCCATGATCTATATGACCTATCGTCCCTATGTTTACATGTGGCTTCCGCCTCTCAAACTTCTCCTTCCCCATAACTACCCCCTGCTTCTTATAATTTCTTCTGCTACTGTTGTTGGTACTTTTTCGTAATGATCAAATTGCATCGTAAAGTTTGCTCGACCCTGTGTCAGGGTCCTTATTACAGTTGAATACCCAAACATTTCCTTTAAAGGAACATATGCCCTCACTATCTGGGTACCTAACCTAGATTCCATACCCAATATCTTACCTCGCCTGCTATTTAAATCGCCCATAACCTCTCCAACATACTCTTCTGGACAGAGCACTTCCACCAACATAATCGGTTCTAATAGTACAGGCGAAGCCTTTAAACACGCGTCCTTTATTGCCATTGATCCAGCCACATAAAAGGCCTGTTCAGAGGAATCCACCTCATGATATGAACCAAACACCAGATTGACCTTAAGATCAATCACTGGATAACCTGCAAGGACGCCACTACGCAAAGCATCTTTGATGCCTTTATCTACTGCAGGTATATATTCTTTGGGTATCACTCCACCTACAATGGAATTCTTAAATACATACCCTTCACCAGGTGCAGGCTCAACCTCAATAACTACATGACCATATTGCCCCCTACCGCCAGTCTGTTTAATAAACTTTGCTTCGCTCTTGGCTGACTTGGTTATTGTTTCTCTGTAAGCAACCTTTGGCTGCCCCACATTGGCGTCAACTTTAAACTCTCTAATCAAACGATCCACTATTATCTCAATATGCAGCTCACCCATCCCTGAGATAATAGTCTGACCTGTTTCTTCATCTGTCTTCACCTTAAAAGAAGGATCTTCCTTTGTAAGCTTTGCCAGTGCAGCAGATAAATTATCTCTGTCAGACTTTGTCTTGGGTTCTATAGCAACATCTATAACTGGCTCTGGAAAGTCTATATTTTCAAGTATTACTGGGTCCTTTGGATCACACAAGGTATCACCTGTAGACACAGTCTTTAGCCCTACTGCAGCAACAATATCACCAGCCCAGGCCTCTTTAATCTCCTCTCTCTTATTGGCATGCATCTTAAGGAGCCTTCCAATACGCTCCTTCTTCATATTTGTAGTATTTAAAAGACTCATACCTGTCTCTATATGGCCAGAATAAACCCTCAAGAAAGTCAGATGTCCAACATAAGGATCAGTCATCAATTTAAATGCAAATGCCTTTACAGGAGCATCATCCCGACACTCACAGACAACCTTTTCACCAGTGTCAGGTCTGATTCCTTCAGCTGGTGGTAGATCAACTGGCGAGGGTAAAAAGTCTATAATTCCATCCAGTAGGGGTTGTATACCCTTGTTCTTAAAGGCTGCCCCGCAAAATACGGGACACACTTTTAGATTAATTGTACTCTTCCGAATTGCTTCAGTTAATCTTTGAATAGGTATATCTTCTCCACCTAAATAGAGTTCCAATAGTTCATCGTCTTCTTCTGCAACCGCTTCTACCAAATAGCTTCTCCAATACTCTGTATCTTCAATTAAATCCTCGGGTATATTGTCTGAATATGTCTTTTTTCCTAGGGTCTGCTCATCAAAATACAGGGCCTGACCATGAATTAAATCTATGACCCCTTTAAAATTTTCTTCTTTACCAATTGGTATTTGTATGGGTACAGGTTTTGCTTTAAGTCGCTCCTTTATCATATCTATTACACGAAAATAATCAGCTCCCACCCTATCCATTTTATTGACAAAGGCGAGTCTCGGCACCCTGTATTTATCTGCCTGTCTCCATACAGTCTCAGATTGGGGCTCAACACCCCCGACTGCACAAAAAACTGCAACTGCCCCATCCAACACCCTAAGAGACCTTTCCACTTCCACCGTAAAATCAACATGGCCCGGGGTATCAATTATATTGATCCTGTATCCCTTCCAAAAACATGTAGTTGCAGCAGATGTTATTGTTATACCCCTTTCCTGTTCCTGGGCCATAAAGTCCATAATGGCTTCTCCATCATGGACCTCACCAATTTTATGGGACACTCCTGTGTAAAACAAGATACGCTCTGTTGTAGTAGTCTTACCAGCATCAATGTGCGCCATAAAACCAATATTTCGCTGCTTCTCAATAGGTACTATCCTTCCCACTTTTCACCTCAATAAAAATTTTTCAATCTACGACCTTTACTACTACCACCTATAGTGGGCAAAGGCCTTGTTGGCTTCAGCCATTCTGTGGGTATCTTCCTTCTTTTTAATTGCAATACCCCTATTATGATAGGCATCGGTTAACTCAGCACTGAGCCTTTTTACCATACCTTTTTCACCGCGACTCCTTGCAGCTTGAATCAGCCACCTAATTGCCAGAATAAGTTGTCTATGGGGAGTTACCTCCACTGGTACCTGATAGGTGGCCCCACCAACCCTTCTCGGCTTTACCTCAACTTCAGGTTTCACATTATTTATTGCCTTTTCAAAGGCTGTCAAAGGCTCATCTGATGTATTCTTTGCCAGCTCTTCCATGGCACTATAAACTATCTTTTCAGCAACACTCTTCTTTCCATCCCTCATCACACCATTAATAAACTTGGCCACCAATTTACTCTTATACCTTGGGTCTGGCAAAATTTCTCTTTTAGGTACAGGTCCTTTACGAGGCATATCTTACATCTCCTTAAAAACTATTTTGGTCTCTTAACACCATATTTAGACCTACTCTTCCTACGATCCTGAACTCCTGCAGCATCAAGGGCTCCACGAATAATTGTATAACGTACACCAGGAAGGTCTTTAACACGGCCGCCCCTCACCAGGACAACAGAGTGTTCCTGCAAATTATGCCCTTCACCAGGAATATACGAGGTGACCTCTATACCATTTGTCAGCCTTACCCTAGCTACCTTCCTGAGGGCCGAGTTGGGTTTTTTAGGTGTAGTGGTATAAACCCTAACACAAACTCCTCTTTTCTGTGGACATCCTTGCAATGCAGCCCTCTTTTTTGAAGACTTTACCTTCTCACGCCCTTTTCTCACAAGTTGATTAATCGTGGGCATATATAGCCTCCTTCAATCTTTAATATAACTGCATAATCCATAAAAATGTGCGTTCAAAAGACGTATTAGCTAACCTATTTTCTATAAGCTGTCAATCTATGAAATCCCATATTCGGTAATTATTTTTAATATTCCTCTTCTTGACTCCATAACTCCTTCTTGAGTTCATCTAGAAATAGTTCAGGATTCTCTGGTTGTTCAGGCACTTCAATTTCAAGATTTAGGTAAGACCTAAATCCCGTACCTGCAGGGATCAATCTACCAACAATGACATTTTCTTTCAGTCCTCTTAAGTAATCAACCTTTCCTTGAAGGGCAGCTTCAGTCAAAACCTTTGTAGTTTCCTGAAATGAGGCTGCTGAAATAAATGATTCAGTGGAAAGAGAAGCCTGAGTAATTCCCAAAACTAGCGGTTCTGCCACAGCAGGTTTTAAACCTTTTTCTACCGCCTTCATGTTTTCTTCTAGGAATCTATGTTTTTCTACATGTTCACCAATAAGGAAATTAGTATCTCCAGGGTCAACAATATTTACCTTCTTCAGCATCTGACGAACAATTATTTCAATATGCTTATCGTTGATATTGACCCCCTGATATTTGTATACCTCCTGGATTTCATCAACCAGGTATTTTGCCAAAAATTTTTCCCCTTTTATCTTCAATAAATCGTGGAGTTCTGGAGAACCTTCTGTCAAAAAGTCCCCAGCCTTCACGTAGTCGCCTTCTTGTACTAGGATATGTCTTCCCTTTGGCACCAAATACTCTTTGGGATCTCCTGTCTCAGGAGTTACAATGATTCTACGCTTACCCTTAATATCAGGGCCAAAGCTAACTACCCCATCTATCTCAGATATAATGGCCATTTCCTTAGGCTTTCTCACCTCAAATAGTTCTGCCACCCTTGGAAGACCACCAACTATATCCTTGATTTTTGCAGTTTCTCTAGGCTTTCTGGCTATAATATCACCAGCATGTACCCTCTGACCTTCTTCAACCATCAAAATCGCACCCACTGGCAAATAATATACTGCCTCCAAAGAAGAGTTGGGTCTCTTTTTTACCTCTCCATTTTCATCTACAATGGAAATACTCGGTCTATAATTAGTAGATCTATATTCAACAATGGTCTTGGTAGCCTTATTTGTTATTTCATCCACCTTTTCCTCGTATGTCATTCCCTCTACAATATCACTGTAATGAACTACTCCATCAACATCCACAATAAATGGTTCTTGAAATGGATCCCACTCTGCAATAAGCTGACCCTTTTTGACATTATCGCCCATTTTAACGTGCAATCTAGCGCCTATTGGTAGGGTATATCTTTCCCGTTCTCTTCCTTGTTCATCAACTATCCCAATCTGTCCATTTCTACCAATAACCAACAACTTCCCTTCTCTATTTTCAACTGTCCTCACACCATTAAATGTGATCTTACCAGAATAGCGTGCAACTATAGAAGATTGCTCTATTTCTTTTGATGCAGTACCACCAATGTGAAATGTACGCATTGTGAGCTGGGTCCCAGGTTCTCCAATGGACTGAGCAGCAATAATACCAACTGCCTCTCCCACATTTACAAGGTGACCCCTGGCCAAATCCCTTCCATAACAATAAGCACACACGCCCCTCTTACTCTGACAGGTTAAAACAGATCTAATTATAACGGAGTTTATACCCACCTCATCGATCAGCCTGGCTTTTTCTTCATCTATCATGGTATTGGCAGGCACCAGCACCTCGCCAGTCTCTGGGTGTAAAATATCCATAAGGGCTATTCTGCCTAGTACCCTACTGTAGAGTTTTTCTTGAACTTCTCCTGGTTTGACTTCTCTTGTGATCTCAATTCCATCAACAGTACCGCAATCGAGCTCAGAGACAATTACATCCTGAACTACATCCACTAATCTTCTGGTCAGGTATCCAGAATTTGCTGTTTTAAGGGCTGTATCTGCAAGTCCTTTTCTTGCACCGTGGGTAGATGTAAAGTACTCTAATACAGACAATCCTTCTCTAAATGAGGCAATAATTGGAGTTTCAATAATTTCACCAGAAGGTTTTGCCATAAGTCCTCTCATTCCAGCAAGCTGCCTCATCTGGTCAGGATTACCCCTTGATCCTGAGTGACTCATCATGTAAATAGGGTTCAAACTGTCATTCTCTACCTCTTCGCCTGTCTTGGGATCCACCAAAATGTCTTTGGAAATTTCTTCCATCATCATCTTGGCAACTTCATTAGTAGCTTTTGTCCAAACATCAACTACTTTATTATATCTTTCTGTTCTGGTAATTATACCTTCTCTGTGCTGTTTTAAAATCTCCTCAGCTTCACGCCTAGCAGCCTCAACAATTTCTTTTTTCTTTGATGGCAGTTTTAAATCCTTAACTGATATGGTTACCCCAGCCCTTGTAGCATATTCAAATCCCAAATCCTTCAACCTATCACATAAAATCACTGTTGCTTTAGTCCCTGCTCGCTGATATGCCTCTGCAATTAAGCGGGCAATACTCTTCTTATTCATAACACAATTTACCAGTTCAAAGGGCACCTCTTTGGGTAGGAGTTCACCTATAAGAATTCTTCCAGCACAGGTTTCAACAAATTTTCCATCCATTCTTACTTTTATTTTTGCATGTATGGAAATAACGCCGGCATCATAAGCAGCGATCACTTCCTCTGGGTCTGAAAAAATCTTTCCTTCTCCTGGCTCAAAGGACCTAATAAGAGACATGAAATAAAGGCCTAACACAATATCCTGGGATGGCAATATTATTGGATTCCCATTTGCTGGAGATAAAATATTATTAGTAGACAAAAGAAGCACTCTACACTCTATCCTTGCCTCAATGGATAGAGGTACGTGCACTGCCATCTGGTCACCATCAAAATCTGCATTGTAAGGAGTACATACTAATGGATGCAACTGAATTGCCTTCCCTTCCACGAGTAAAGGCTCAAATGCCTGAATCCCCAACCTATGGAGAGTAGGCGCCCTGTTTAGCAATATGGGATATTCTTTAACAATCTCCTCCAAGGCATCCCATACCACCACCTCTTCTCGCTCTACCATCCTCTTTGCACTCTTGATAGTGGATGCATAGCCTTTTTCTTCTAATTTATGATAAATAAAAGGCTTAAACAACTCCAGGGCCATTTTCTTTGGAAGACCACATTGATGGAGCTTTAGTTTTGGACCAACAACAATGACCGACCTGCCTGAATAATCAACACGTTTTCCAAGCAGATTCTGTCTAAATCTCCCCTGTTTTCCCTTTATCATGTCACTTAAAGACTTTAGGGGACGTCCATTTGTTCCAGTAATTGCCTTACCCCTGCGCCCATTATCCAAAAGTGCATCTACTGCCTCTTGAAGCATCCTTTTTTCATTTCTGATAATAATATCAGGAGCCCCTAACTCTAATAATCGCTTCAATCTATTGTTTCTATTAATTACCCTTCTGTAGAGATCGTTTAAATCACTTGTGGCAAACCTACCTCCATCTAATGGAACCAGAGGTCTTAAATCTGGAGGAATAACTGGAAGTGCCTCTAATATCATCCATTCTGGTTTGTTGCCAGACTCTAAAAAGGCTTCAACTACTTTCAACCTCTTGGTTATTTTCTTCTTTTTATTCACTGACTTGGTATTTAAGGTCTCTTGTTTTAATTCATCTCTAAGTTTTTCAAGATCTATCTCTTCTAGAAGTTCTTTAATTGCCTCAGCTCCCATGCCAACTGAAACAGCATCTTCTCCGTATCTTTCCAATATTTGAACATATTGATCCTCTGTTAAGAGTTGTTTCTTTTTAAGGGAAGTCTCTTTTGGATCTATAACCACATAAGACTCAAAATAGAGAACCTTCTCCACCTCTGACATGGTCATGTCCAAAAGCACACCTATCTTGGAAGGAACAGATTTTAGATACCATATATGGGCTACAGGGGCAGCCAGTTCAATATGGCCCATCCTCTCCCTTCTTACCTTAGAAGATATGACTTCAACTCCACATTTTTCACATACAATACCCCTGTGTTTCATTCTCTTATATTTCCCGCAATTACACTCATAATCTTTCACAGGTCCAAAAATCTTAGCACAAAAAAGTCCATCTCTTTCAGGCTTAAAAGTCCTGTAATTGATGGTTTCAGGCTTTTTAACCTCTCCATAAGACCATTCTCTTATCTTTTCTGGAGAGGCCATGGATATCTTTATGCCTATTAAATCCTGCGATGTTACTTGAACATCAGTACCACTTTGCATTGTATAAAGTTCATCTAAGGACATAATTATTTCTTCTCCTTGAAAAAAGTTTTATTTCAAGGGACTTATTACTGTATTATTAGTCAATTACATCTGTCTTTTTCTTAAAGCCCTGCTTTTTTCTCTTATCTACAATAAGTTCTACATCAAGTGCTAGAGCCATCAATTCTTTTACTAACACATTGAATGATTCTGGCATAGCTGATGTTAAGTAGTTTTCTCCACGCACGATATTCTCATACATCTTCACTCTACCGTGAACATCATCCGACTTAACAGTCAAAAACTCTTGCAACAAGTAAGCTGCTCCGTAAGCCTCTAGGGCCCAAACTTCCATTTCTCCCAGCCTCTGTCCTCCAAACTGGGCCTTTCCCCCAAGAGGTTGCTGGGTTACCAGAGAATATGGACCAGTAGAACGGGCATGGATCTTTTCATCAACCAGATGATGCAGTTTCATCATATACATATAACCCACAGTCACTGGACTATAAAAGGGCTCTCCAGTCCTACCGTCATAAAGGACAGTTTTACCATCCGCAGGAAGCCCAGCCTTTTCAAGAAGTTTCCATATCTCGTCTTCGCTGGCCCCATCAAAAACAGGGGTCTTTGCTTCAATACCTTTCTTAAGAGACTTGACTTCCTCTATAAATTCCTCGTCGTCCATTTCATCTATGATTTCATTAATTTCTTCTGAATCAAAAATAGCCTTAACTTCCTGCCTCAGTTTATCTATATCAACGGCCTTTTTCGCCATTTCAGCAAGTTGTTCTCCAAGCTCTTTTAATCCCCAACCAAGATGGGTCTCCATAATTTGTCCTATATTCATCCTTGAAGGAACACCCAAGGGATTTAAGACTATATCAACTGGAGTTCCGTCTTTAAAAAATGGCATGTCCTCTTCTGGCAAGATACAGGACACAACGCCTTTGTTTCCATGTCTTCCCGCCATCTTATCGCCAACACTTATTTTCCGTTTAATGGCAATGTATACCTTTACCATCTTAATAACGCCAGGTGGCAGATCATCTCCTTCAACCACTTTGGCACGCTTTTTCTCATATATGCCTTGAACAAATTCAATCTTTTTGTTGTATTCCTTTAATATTTCATCAACCTGCTCATTAACTTCTTTGTTTGAAAAGGCCCCTTTTAATTTTTTCAAAGGAATAGATTCAAACACTGATTTTTTTAATGGCTTATTGGCTTCAGCCCATACTTTACCCTTTTGCTGTTTAACTATAGTCTTGGCTAAATTTTTACCCTTAATAACCTTCCACAATTTTTCCCTAATTGCAGCTGATATCCCGTTTATGTGCAATTGTTCCTTTCTATCAATTTCTTTTAATTCTTCAGCTTCAATTAGCTTACTCCTGTCGTCCTTTTCAGTAGACCTTCTGTTAAAAACCTTTACATCTATGACTGTTCCTTCTATTCCAGGGGGAACTTTAAGGGATGTGTTCTTTACATCTCTGGCCTTGTCCCCAAAAATGGCCCTTAAGAGCCTTTCTTCTGGGGTTAGCTGAGTCTCTCCCTTTGGCGTAATCTTCCCAACAAGTATACTATCTGGCTTTACCTTAGCGCCAATCCGAATTATACCACTTTCATCAAGGTCCTTTAACATATCCTCGCTTACATTTGGGATATCCCTGGTAATCTCCTCGGGTCCTAACTTTGTGTCCCTTGCAACTACTTCAAATTCTTCCACATGAATAGATGTAAATACATCGTCCTTTACACACCTCTCAGACAATAAAATTGCGTCCTCAAAATTATACCCGCCCCAGGGCATAAATGCCACTATTAGGTTTTTTCCAAGGGCTAATTCCCCATCCTTAATACATGGACCATCAACCAAAATCTGTCTGTTGGATATCCTTTGGCCAATCTCAACAATTGGAGTCTGATTATAACAACTATTCTGATTGGATTTTTTAAACTTCTCTAGATCATAAATCTTAACCCCGCATGTTTCAGGTGCTATAGACTCATCGTCATATCTTACAATAATTTTTTGAGAATCCACATATTCTACAACTCCATCCCCTTCAGCCAGAAGACAATTACCAGAATCACTGGCTACAATGGGCTCCATACCTGTACCAACCAGAGGAGGCTCACTTATTAGAAGTGGCACTGCCTGTCGTTGCATGTTTGATCCCATAAGGGCCCTGTTTGCATCATCATGTTCTAAAAATGGAATAAGGGATGAAGATACAGACACAATTTGTCTGGGAGAAATATCCATTAAGGTTACACGCTTTTTATCTACAACAACAAATTCTCCTTGTTCTCTAGCTGCAACCTTGTCAGGAATTATATTTCCATCCTTATCTATTAAATCAGTTGCCTGGGCAATGACATGATTTTCTTCCTCCTGGGCATCCAGGTACACGATTTCATTTGTTACCTTACCGTCCACTACCTTGAGATAAGGAGTCTCTATAAAACCATATTTGTTTACCTTTGCATAGGTAGTGAGTGATACAATAAGACCAATATTTGGGCCTTCAGGAGTTTCAATTGGACAAATCCTTCCATAATGGCTGGGATGTACGTCCCTGACTTCAAATCCAGCACGCTCTCTAGTAAGACCGCCTGGACCAAGAGCAGAAAGCCTTCTTTTGTGTGTGACCTCAGATAAAGGATTTGTCTGGTCCATAAATTGAGAGAGCTGGGAAGTACCAAAAAACTCCTTAACCACTGCTATAACTGGCTTTGGATTAATAAGGTCATGGGGCATCAGTGTTGCAACTTCTTGCTGGCTCATTCTCTCCTTAATTGCGCGCTCCATACGAACCAGTCCAATTCTAAATTGGTTCTCCACTAACTCACCAACGGACCTGACCCTTCTATTTCCAAGGTGATCAATGTCATCTGCCGGTCCATGGGTATCCTTGAGCCTGATTAACTTTTTTACTGTGAGTAGTATATCTTCATTGGTGAGCACCCTGAGGTCCATTGGCAGATTGTGCCCCAGTCGCTTATTTAATTTATATCTTCCAACTATTGAAAGGTCATAATAATCTGGATTTGAAAAAATATTTTCAAAAAAGGTCTTGGCTACATCAGGAGTTGGAGGAGAACTTGGCCTTAGACGTCTATAAATCTCTACCTGAGCACTTTGTTGGTCAGTAGTTTTATCAATTTCCAAGGTCTTTATAATTGAATCTGATATATCTATACCCTTGGTATGAAAGACCTTAACTATGACTTCCCCTTTATCAGATAAAATATCTATGAGTTCAGGACTTATCTTATCTCCAACATTGGTTAGAACTTCTCCTGTATCCTCATCCACAATTTCTTCAGCAATATATTCATCTTGAAGACTATGAGGATCTACTTCAAACCAATCAATTCCCTTGTTGACCATAACGGCCCACATGGCCTTATTTAATTCCATCCCTTTGTGAAATAAGATATTTCCCTCATTATCATAGATATCGCTGAATAGTCTCTCTCTCCTAAAGAACTCTTTTTTAACTTCCCTATAAACTTTATCTCCTACAATTTTATATGCTTCAGTATCATAAAAATAATTTAAAATTTCCTCTTTTGTCAGCCCCATGGCCTTAAAGAGAATGGTTGCTGGCATCTTTCTGCGTCTATCTATGCGAACATAGAGAATATCCTTGTGATCAAATTCAAAGTCCAGCCATGAACCACGCATGGGGATGATTCTTGCGTTATACAAAACCTTTTTACTGGAGTGAGTCTTACCGCCATCATGATCAAACAATATGCCTGGTGAGCGTTGAAGCTGGTTAACAACAACACGTTCGGTACCATTAATAATGAACGTAGCCCTATCAGTCATAAGGGGAATAGTTCCAAAATAAATATCTTGTTCCTTTATATCACGAATGGAGCGGGTCTCTGTCTCTTCGTCAATGTCATAGACGATTAAACGTACCTTCAGCCTTATAGGTGCTTCATAGGTGAGTCCTTTAATTAAACATTCATTTACATCGTATTTGGGCTCACCAATCTCATAACTAACGTATTCCAACCGTGCGGTTTTGTAGAAATCTTCTATGGGAAATACTGACCTAAAAGCCGCTTCAAGGCCTATATCCTCCCTTCTGCTTGCAGGAGGTAGGTGCTTTTGTAAAAATTCCTTATAAGATTCCTTTTGAAGCTGTAAAAGATATGGAGTGTCTAAAACTTCCTTAATCCTTCCAAACTTCTTTATAAGTTTTCCCATAATTTCACCTTAAATATTTGGATTGGACTATAGTTAAAAAAATTTTGAAATTAAATCATTAACATTAATCTTCGCAATACACGGAGAGATGCTAACCACCTGGGGGGAAAATTAAAAAAGGCAGCCAGGGATTACAAAACCCCCGCCACCTTTTTGTCTAATGTTATTTAAGCTCAACAGTTGCACCAGCTTCTTCAAGCTGTTTTTTGGCTTCTTCTGCTTCCTCTTTGGATACTCCTTCTTTGATAACAGATGGCACTTCATCCACCTTTGCCTTGGCTTCTTTAAGACCTAAGGAAGTTAGTGCCCTGATCGCCTTAATAACTGCGATCTTATTTCCACCAACCTCTTTTAATACCACGTCAAATTCAGTCTTTTCTTCTTCCTGACCACCTCCAGCTTCACCACCTGCTGCTGCAACGCCTGCTACTGCTGCAACTGGAGTAGCTGAAACGCCAAATTTTTCTTCAAGTTCCTTAATAAATTCGGCCAACTCCAATACGGTCATGTTTGAAATAAATTCAATAACCTGTTCCTTTGTAATCTCTGACATCTGTTCCTCCTTAAAATATTTTGGGCTTTGGCTTCTTTAACCTTGTTTCTGGTCTTTTATGCCTTGAAGGGCATATAAGAGCCCCCTAAGCAAGTTGGCAAAAAGACACACAAAATTTGTCGGTACTGCATTTAAAGTACACAACATTTGAGATAACATTTCCTCTTTAGAGGCAAGTTTTGACAATTGTTCAATTTTTGTCTCATCAAGAAATTCACCCTCAAAGGCTCCAAACTTGATTTTAAAATCCTTATTCTTTTTCTTGTACTCACCGAGCACCTTTGCAGCTACAACTGGATCATCATACCCAAAGGCAAAAGCACAATTTTCTTTAAGCTGATCTGCTAAGATTTCAAACTCACTTCCCTTTAGGGCAATTCGTGCAAGTGTATTTTTTACAACCTGAAATTCCACACCCTTTTCCCTGAGCATTCCCCTTAATGCTTCCATTTCCTCAACGGTGAGCCCCTTGAAGTCTGTAACCAAAATTATACTTGCCTTATCTACTCTTTCCTTTATCTTCTGTATTAATTCTGCCTTTTCTTTACGTGTTTTACTCACTTGCACCTCCCAATAAAAAGAGCCAAAGCCGGTCTCGGCAGGCCATTAAGGCTACAAAGCCACCTGCTGTCTTTGACTCTTATGCGCTTTTATGCAATATTTTGTTATTACCAATTGGTTTAAAAAAACTCAAATCCTCTCCATTTTTCTATGTAGATTTTATTCAATATAGCTGGGAATCTTTGTTGCGTCTATTTTTATTCCTGGCCCCATAGTTGTGGATATAGCCATACCAAGGAAATATGCCCCTTTTACAGACTGGGGTTTTGCCTTATTAATACTATCGAGCAATGCCTGAATATTCTCCTTAAGCTTTTCAGGCCCAAAGGATACCTTACCAACAGGGGCGTGTATTATCCCTGCTTTATCCACCTTATATTCCACCATACCTTTCTTTAACTCAGATATTGCCTTACCTATGTCAAAGGTTACTGTCCCGGTCTTGGCATTTGGCATAAGTCCCCGGGGGCCTAATATCCTACCCACTTTACCAACCTGTGACATCATATCAGGAGTTGCAACTGCTTTGTCAAATTCTAGCCAGCCATCCTGTATTTTCTGGACAAGATCCTCTGCTCCCACAACGTCAGCCCCAGCTTCCTGTGCTTCCTGTTGCTTTTCCCCTTTACAAAAAGCAATAACCCTTATCTGTTTGCCAAGGCCATGTGGCAATGCAATTCCCCCTCTGACCATTTGATCAGAATATTTTGGATTCACTCCTAGCCTCACTGCAACATCCACTGTCTCATCAAATGACGCATATGCTATCTCAAGTGCTAATTTAATGGCCTCATCTAATTCATATTTTCTATTCTCAATCTTCTTCTTTGCTTCTAAATATTTCTTCCCTCTTTTTGCCATGACTATACTCCACTATTTAACAACTTCTATACCCATAGAACGGGCGGTTCCAATTATGGTCCTAACAGCAGCGCCAAGGTCGCTACAATTCAAATCTGGCATCTTAATCTTTGCAATCTCTTCTACTTGCTGCATTGTAACCTTACCCACAATATCCTTTTTGGGCTCGCTAGATCCCTTATCCACTTTTGCTGCCTTTTTGAGCAAAACAGATGCAGGAGGAGTCTTTGTGATGAACGTAAATGACCTATCCTGGTAAACAGTTATTACGACTGGTATAATCATGCCTTTTTGATCAGAGGTCTTTGCATTGAAGGCCTTACAAAACTCCATAATATTTACCCCATGCTGACCTAAAGCAGGTCCAACAGGTGGTGACGGATTAGCGGATCCAGCAGGAATCTGCAGCTTGATTTTTGCTATTTCTTTTTTTGCCATAATCTCCTTCCTTCACTTCTGGATTGATCCTCGCACCATAGATATCCCAATCTAAGGTGCTAATTACTGTGTCTTTGATACCTGGACAAAGTCCAGCTCAACCGGGGTACTCCTTCCAAAAATTGAAACACTTACCTTTAGTGTGCCCTTATCCTGATTCACTTCTTCAACATATCCATCAAAATTCGCAAAAGGCCCATCTATAACAAGAACCCTATCGCCAGGTTGAAAATCATACTTTGGTCTTGGTTGTTCTTGTCTCTCCTCAATCAGTTTTAACAAGGCTTCTGCCTCTGAATCCCTCAGAGGTACAGGACGAGTTCTATGACCAATAAAACCAGTAACCCTTGGGATCTGCCTAACCATATGCCAGGACTCATCAGTCAAAACCATCTTGACAAGGACATAGCCTGGATAAAATTTTCTAGTTGTAGTCTTTTTTTGACCCTTTACCATCTCAACTACTTTTTCAGTTGGAACAACCACATCTTCAATATAGTCCTTGGCTTTCCCCTTCTTAATCATCTCCCGAATGGTCTTCTCCACCTTGTATTCGCAGCCTGATAGGGTCTGCACAATATACCATTTGGCTTTTTGTTTTTTTTCTTCCATGGTGTCTTCTGCTTTAAAATCTCTAGAACTTTAAGACAAAATGACTTGAACTATTTTTGATAGGACTATATCAACAATCCCTAAATAGACAGATACTATTAAAACCAACACCAAGACCGATGTACAGGTGGCTATTGTCTGCTTTTGCGAAGGATACGCCACCTTTTTCATCTCCACCTTGGATTCTTCAAAGAATTCTATGAATCTTTGAATTGGATTTTTTTTGCCCACTGATGACTTTTTTTTATTTTTTTTCATAGGCACACACAAAAAAATTGGCAGGCCAGGAGGGACTCGAACCCCCAACCACCGGATTTGGAGTCCGACGCTCTGCCAATTCGAGCTACTGGCCTGCGCTAAAATTTTTTTATTTTGATTCCTTATGTATTACATGCTTCCCACACTTTGGACAAAACTTCCTAAGCTCTAACTTAGAAGTATTTCTCTTATTCTTTGTAGTAGAATAATTTTTTGATTTACACTCAGTGCACCGAAGTTGTACTTTAATTCTCATCTTCCTTACTCCAATATCTCCGAAACTACACCTGCACCAACAGTCCTTCCACCTTCTCTTATCGCAAACCTAAGTCCTTTCTCCATGGCTATAGGCGCTATCAATTCTACCTCAAATTGCGCATTGTCTCCTGGCATCACC
>JAMOQN010000087.1 GCA_027063985.1 Desulfohalobiaceae bacterium | reverse complement strand
AAGGTTTTAAAAATCCAAAAAAGGAGGTTTGAGGTATGAAGAAGTGGCTTAGCTTGATTATTGGGTTTTGTTTTGTTTTGGGTTTATCTTCCATGGCCTTTGCTAAAAATCCTATGAAGGCCAATGAGAAAAAGGTACACAATGAATTTTGTAAGATTATTCCCAAAAGTCGTTGGATAACGGCTCAACAGTTGCATGAAGAATGGCTTAAGAGAAAACAGGGTAAAAGTAATGCTTATTTGATTGATGTTAGAACCGATGCAGAATTCAATGCCTTTCACATTGAGGGAACAGATCACATCCAGGCTGGACACATGTATGTAATTCCCAAAAAGATACCTGATCCAAATGCAAAAATCATCATATTTTGCAGGACAAAACATAGGGCATCCTATGTTGCTGCATGGTTAATCAGGTATGGATATAAAAATGTTTATGTAGTTGATGGCGGAGTACTTGCGTGGGCAAAGGCAGGATATCCATTTGTGAACTGGTGGACAGGAGAATTTAAAATAACAAGATATAGGCAACATCCGTCCAAATTTGAGAAACACGGATATAAGCTCAGGATGTGGAGTGAGCTTTTTTAAAGAGTTAAATGAGAAAAAGGCCCCCGTAATAATGGGGGCTTTTTTATTTGGAAATCTGGATTACAAGGAGCAGACAAGATGAAGGACTTTCTTTATAGGGGTATAATTGGTATAATTTTTATATGCCTTATAACTCCTGTTGCCTTTGGTAATAAAGATATTAGCGTATCAAAACAGAATAAAGAGTTATGTGAAAAGATGTTAAGGCTTGGTCAAGAATCTTATTGGAGAGGAAGGTATTTAGATGCAAAACAATATTTCAAAAAGGCAATAAAGGCTGATCCCTCAAATGAAAAGGCGTGGAGATTTTATGATCTGGCATCAATATTTGCCCTTGCAGAAAAAGTGGAGAAAAATCAGGGATTGATAGCACCAGATGTATCTGTAAGAAAAGAGATTTCACCATCTGAAACACAAGTGCCAGCCCCAGAAGTTGAAAAGCCCAAACAAGAAACCCAGCCCAAGCAGGAAGAGGGATTTGTTATTGAAGATGATGAAGGGTGTTAGTTTATAATATTTGGCACTCCAGGAGGAGCATATGGCAGATAGTAGCGTATGGATGCAAGTTATAAGATCTGGATACTCAAAGATATTTTACAGAAATTGGCCTGTTTATATTGGTGCTATGTTAATTGGTTTTTTAAGTGTCCTTACTTTTGCATGGTCTAGACCCTGGGGAGTTGCAGGGGGACTTAGAAACTGGGCAGATAATTTTTTTTACTTAATTGGTCTGTATAGTCAAAAACCTGTAAGTCCTCTTATGTCTTCTAGTTCTTTACTTACATTAGGACTCCTATTGGGGGCATTTGTCTCAGCTCTTTTGTCTAAACAATTCGCATTCCAGAGGGCACCTGGTTTAGAAATAATAAAAGGTATTGTTGGTGGGATACTAATGGGTATCGGTTCATCAATGGCTGGTGGTTGTAATGTTGGTGGATTTTTTTCAGCAACTAGTGCCCTATCTTTTAGTGGTATCTTGATGATGATTGGTTTGATTGTAGGCGCAAATTTAGGAATCAGATATTTATATTGGGAATTAGAACATCTGCCATCTTCAGCATCAGCTACCCCTACTGCAACTGGAGAGGGAAAGAGTCTACGAGATATTGAGCCCTATTTAGGCTGGCTTATTTTTATTTTGATTTTGTTTTGGGTATATTATTACTCAACTCAGGGTTTAACAAGACTGGGTGGACTCCTTTTCTTTGGGGTCTGTTTTGGAGTAATAATCCAGCGAACCAGATTTTGTTTTGTAAGGTGTTTTAGAGAGCCTTTTATGACTGGAGAAGCAGATTATCCAATTGCTATGGCTTGTGCAGTAATTATATCAACCATTGGATTCGCCATTATAAAATATACAGGTCTTCGGCCTGAGCACATCTATGTGGTAAACGCAGTGTGGTTGGGAGCCCTTGTTGGAGGCCTTATCTTTGGTTTTGGAATGGTCATAGCTGGAGGATGTGGCTCTGGATCTGTTTGGAGGTGTGGCGAAGGACAATCAAAATTGATAGTGGCTGTGATTACCTTTTCTCTTACCATGTCCTTATTTGAAAAGTTTACAGATGCCCATCCTGGATTTAAAAAACTTTTAGGCTCCAAGGTGTATTTACCTGCACATATTGGATATCTCCCCAGTGTACTATTAATTATTTTGATTATGATATGTTACATGATATGGGCAAAATGGAATGAAGAGACAGAAAAGTTTGTTGTGGAGATATAAACCTTTAAAATCTGTTGGAGGGAATTATGCTGGAGATTAAATGGTTAGAAGTTGCAGGCCAGACATACCACATAAGCGCCCTTGTCTATTTTTTGTGGTGTATTTGGGTGGGGTGGATATTTTCTTCAGTAGGTGCCTTTGGTGGTATCATGGCTGGAGTAGGGCATCTATCAATTTTGGGTATAGGAAAATGGGCAGGCACACTTAAAGGTACGCCTGTTAAGATCGGCAGTTACCATGATGCTGGAAAATTTGTAACAGATAACATCAGATTTTCAAATACCCTCCTTACAGTGGTGAATTCAACTTCCAGTACTATTAACTGGTATACCCAAAAGAGGTTGGTCTGGCCTGCTGGTATAGCTCTAGGTCTTGGGATGATCATAGGAGCACCCTTGGCAGTGTGGCTAACAGGTGGTGCTTTGGGTGTTAAATTGTACAAAGGTTTTTTTGGAATTTGTACAATCCTGGTCTCTTTATATATGTTTTATCAACTAACTCCCCATGCAAAGGCCCAAAAATCTGCAGGAAAGGCAGCAGCTGAGCGGTTTAAAAAGAGGGTTCAGGAACTTAAGTCCCAGGGCAGATTACATGAATTAGAAGGAGTTGAAAACCTAAGGCTTACATCTA
>JAMOQN010000086.1 GCA_027063985.1 Desulfohalobiaceae bacterium | reverse complement strand
AGTAAAATCTTGCAAAGTCAAAGGGATAATTGGAACATCTTCTATTATTTTCCCATTTTTTATGTAACCATATATCAAATTTTCTCTGGTCTCATTCCTGCTTGTACTCCATAAGACCTTTACATCTTGTCCTTTTTGAAAATAATCATACAAAATCTGCGGTCCATGTACATTTATAAAATCAACATGCATATAAAATGACTTAAGCCCCTTGTACTCCTTTTTTACATTTAAAAATATTTCATTAATATCAGGCGGATTACCAAAAACAGTGGGAGGAATCAGCAAATACAAAAAAATTATAAACAAACGGGATATTAACAAGGTATTAGCTCCCTGAGCCTATTAATAATATCGTCTCTTAGCTCCTCATCCTGGAGGGCAAAATAGATATTTGCAATAAGATAATCCACCCAATGGCCCACATCAAACCGCATACCATGGAGTCTTACAGCCAGCAGTTTGTTGTCCTTAGCAAGACGCCTCAGCCCCTCGGTTAGTTCAAGCTCGCCCATTTGATTTGGATCAAAAATCTTTTCTAAATGATAAAAGATTTCTGGCGTAAGTACATATCTACCAATAATAGCAAGGTTTGATGCTGCCTCTTCTACCTTTGGTTTTTCCTGAAGCTCACGAACCCTATAGATGTGGGGACCTATTTCCTCTGCATTGATGATGCCGTATCTACTGACTTGGCTCTTTTCCACTGGCATTACACCTACAACAGCCATATTTTCAGTCTCAGCTACTTCTATCAATTGTTTAATACCTGGCACACTGCTAAACAAAAGGTCATCTCCTAAAATAACAGCAAAGGGGTCATCCCTCACAACTTCCTTTGCACACAAAACAGCATGTCCTAGTCCCAACTGTCTTTTTTGTCTAATACTTATAATATTGGCAAGTTCACTAACTTTTCTAACTTCCTGTAACAGTTCCATCTTTCCAGTTCTTTCCAACACCCACTCTAAAGAGAGATTATAATCAAAATGGTCTTCCAATATATTTTTGTTTTTATTTGTAATGAAAATGACATTATCCAGCCCTGCTGCTTTAGCTTCTTCTACAATATATTGTATTGCAGGCTTTTTAAAAACCGGCAAAATTTCCTTGGGTAAATTTTTAGTTGCAGGTAGAGACCTTGTACCCCAACCAGCTACAGGTATTACTACTTTATTTATTTTCATAAAAACTCCTTTAATTACTTAGAGTTACCTTAACTATTTCCGCTAATTCCAAAGCCATGGACTCAACGATCTCAATATCTTCCCCTTCAACCATAACCCTGGCCTTTGGCTCTGTTCCTGAGTATCTAAGAAGAACCCTTCCTTTGCCTTTTAGCTTTTCTTCAGCCCTCTTTACTGCATTCATAACTTTAGGCACGTGATCAAAGGGAACTTTTTTATCTACTTTAACATTTATTAATTTTTGTGGAAAAAGTTCAAGTTGCCTCGCCAATTCAGATAGACTTTTCTGCTTCTTAATCATAATTTTTAGCGCCTGAAGTGCAGCTAAAATACCATCCCCAGTTGTTGAATATTTTAAAAAGATCAAATGACCCGATTGCTCTCCACCAAAAACAGCACCAATATCCCTCATTTTTTCTACAACATACCTATCTCCAACTGGAGTTCTAATAAGTTCCCCCCCAAGATCTTTCATAAATATCTCCAAAGCCATATTGCTCATAACAGTGGCAACCAACTTGCCACCAGCAAGTTCTCCATTTTTCATCATCTCTTCTGCACAAAATGCCATTATCTGGTCACCATCCAAAATTTTTCCCTTTTCATCTATAAGTATCACCCTATCACCATCTCCATCAAGTGCAATTCCAATATCAGCTCCCTTTTTCAAAACCATATCTCTCACCTTTTCTGGATAAAGTGCACCACATTCCTCATTTATATTAAGGCCATTGGGGTTCACTCCTATTTTAACAACATCGGCACCAAGTTCTTCAAAAACCAATGGTGCAACCCTGTATGTGGCTCCATTAGCACAATCAAGTACTATTTTTATCCCATCCAATGTAAGTTCTGAAGGAAAACTGTGTTTAAGAGAAACAATGTATCTCCCTGGACTATCTTCTATTTTAAAGGCGCGTCCTACTTCATGGGCCTTTGGGTATTTCCAATTGGTGTTTGTTAATACCATCTTGGAAATTTTTTCTTCTGCGCCGTTATTTAGTTTAAATCCATTTCTGTCAAAAAATTTTATGCCATTGTCATAATATGGATTATGGGAAGCCGAAATAACAATTCCTAAATCAGCCCTCATATTCCTGGTTAAAAAAGAAATCGCTGGGGTGGGGAGTGGTCCAACTAAATATACATCCATACCAGATGCGCAAAGACCTGAGGTAAGTGCTGTTTCAAATATATATCCAGAGAGCCTGGTATCTTTTCCAATAATTACTTTATGTCTTTTTTTTCCCTGTCTAAAATACTCTCCTGCTGCAAGCCCAAGTCTAATAGCAATCTCTGGCTCCATGGGAAATTCGTTCACCAGCCCCCTTACACCATCTGTTCCAAATAGATTTTTATCCTTCGTCATTTTATTCATCTCCAAAATTAGTAAATAGACTTTACAATTTTTAATGTATCCCTTGTCAACTTTACATTGTGTACCCTATGAATGAGCACCCCCTTTGATGCAAGGAGTCCTGTAGCCACTTGTGTTGCCACCTCTCTTTTATCTGGAGGAAGGCCAAGTAGATTTTCCCACATGGACTTATTAGATAGCCCCATAAATACAGGCCTGCCCAATTTATAAAACTTATCGATGTTTTTTAAAATCTCTAGATTATGCTTAAGCAATTTTCCAAACCCAATACCAGGGTCTATTACAATATGATCTTCTGGCAAATTGGCATCTGTTAATTTTTTTAAATTCTTCTCAAAAAAATCTAAAAGCTCACCTACAACATCTTTATATTTCGGATCCTTTTGCATAT
>JAMOQN010000085.1 GCA_027063985.1 Desulfohalobiaceae bacterium | reverse complement strand
TTATTGTCCATTTTCTGTAACCATTGTAGATGACTAATGGAATAATAACAGGTAGAGTAGAAGAATGATTTTGTTTGAGATATAGATCCCAGATTTTGACCATGTATCTGAGAAGCTGCAAAGCAGTGAATCTTTGCGGGATGCTTTTGTGCTCAAAAAGCAAATAAATAAATCCATCTCTGGAACTTATCTGGACTTCATAGAGTAAATCAGAGAAATGTCTTTTTAAATCTTCATCCACAAAGGAATCTTTGACAATGGCCAGAGAATCAAAATCAATTAATTTGCAGATATTTTGAGGCAAATAATTTTTCAAAAAATCTTCAGCCTGCTCTTTGTGCGAGAAGATCTCCTGCACAAATGCGTCATGAGGGTTCTGTATGTATTTTCTGTCCATAATTTTTTATTAAAACATCACTTAATAAATGGCAAGAGGAGTTTGGTAAAAGATGGCATCTTAAAAAAATATCCAGATAACATTTTGACATTACTTTAGTTACATACTGACTTAAAAAGGGAGAAGATTTTGTTTTAGGATAGGGGGGATGCCTCTTCCTGCCATTTAATCCACTCTTTCATGTCTTTTATTAACATTTTCTTCAACTCCTCTGGCTCTAAAATTTTAATTCCAGGGAACCAACTTTTTAAAAAGTGGATGATTTCTTCAAAACGTCCTACCTGAAAACAAACAATAATTGAGCCATCATGGTTTTCTTTTTCTATTTTTTGTGTGGGAAATAGTGTCTTACGCTTAAAATATCCAGCACACTCTTCTTTTACCAGAATTTTGACTTGTATATCTTTTTGTGATGAAAACCATATACTTGCGCTATTTTTTAAAAGATTATCCAGATCAGAGGGTATTTTATTAAAACATTTTTTCAATATGCTTACTTTTTGAATTTTATCAATACTATATTTTTTAATGATTTTTTTCTCTCTATCCAATGCTATAAGATACCAAAATCCCTCGAAACACGCGAGTTTATAAGGCTCAAGAGTAACCTCAAATGGAGAATAAACACTATATTCAATAGTAATCAAATTTTTATTGACAATAGCTCGCACAAGCTGGTTGAATATTTTATTATTAACAGGAATGGTTGGTTCCATGCCTATAAAAATTACTGAGCTGGAATTGATGTAAATTTTTGTTAAGATATTATCTGCTGCATCTTGAAATGGTTTACCGAGTTTGGAAAGCAGATCTCTAAGCCCCAGAATAAATGCCAATTCGCTCTCGTTATAATAAAAATCATTTTTTAATAAATTTTTATCCAGGCTATAAAAACCTTTTTTCTCTCTTTTTATAGAAAATCCAGCTTCTTGAAGTTTTTTGATATCTCTTTGAATAGTGCGTTCAGTGACATTAAATTTTTCAACAATACTATTTAATGAAACAGTATTGTTCTGTTGTAAAATTTTTAAAATTTTCCCTAAACGAACTATTCTTTCCATTGTTTTTTTTCCTTTAAAAATAGCCGTTATTAATAAACCTTAAAACAAACTCATAAAATCTCAAGCATTATTATGTTTGATTTAATTACCCTCAAACCTTTTCCAAAACAAGGATAATTTTTTTATTTTTAGCGACATACTGTTGTCGTTTTCTGGTTGTTGGGAGATAATTAATCTATTAAAATAAATAGAACAATATGTGACTTTATCTTAATTGCAGGAGGTAAAATTATGGATAAGTTTAAAACAAAAAAGGCAAAAATGATTTTAAAAGCAATTACAAGTAAAAAATTTCAGAAAAAAAATAAAAAGGTAGCTGTTTATGTGTTTTCAAAATATTTGTTTAACTACGATACATTTTCATTTTTTCAACATATTTTAAAGCGTAAAAATAAATATTATTCTCATCGTTCATTTAAAGCAAGATGTTTTTGGGAGCTAATTTTCTGGATTTTTGAAAACAGGGAGTGGAGATTGATAAATGTGCTTGAGGATTTTTTAAATCAGTATTATCTCGATGCTTTTCATGATGATTGTGAAGATAGAAATGATCATATAGATGCAATCACATACTGGTCCTATTTTCAAAAGCTCAATATTCAACAAAAATGTTCATGTATTTTTAGAATATATGAACAATTAATTGATTTAAATAGTGAGCTTAGTTGTCCAAAAACAGAATTATATTTAGCATATGAACACAATTTTAGAAAACCATTTAGGCCTGAAAGATATTTTTATTTTGACGATCCTGAAGTAAAAATATGCTTTTTGCTGATACTATCACTTATATATCCTGAAATAAATAATTTTGTAAAAAGATATAATTTAAACAAAATAAATAATAAAGACAATATATGCAAACAACTAAATATAGACAGAACACAATTAAAAAATTCATTTAAATTTTTATACGCAGATATGGGCATTATTCATAAATTTTACCCAGAAATAACTATTGATTATATAAAATTTTTTAGTTTTCTAAATAAAAAACAGGTTTTAAAGTATTTGTAATATGAATCCACATATTAAAGGACGGTTTTAAAATGTGTGGTTATTGTATAGAAGGCGCTTATTTTCTCAGATTTATTGATGTAGAGATTAATATAACAGATCCATTTATTCATTCTGTTTATATGGAAGAAAATGAAAATTTTATTGAAGAATTAAATACAATAAAAGAAAGTTGTAACATTGTATCTATATCTGATATTGCTGAAACATGTATTATTTATTGTAGAATACTTGAAAAATTAATTTTAGAAAATAAAAATTTTTATTACATATTGCAAGATAATCGTTATATGGATTTCGTGAATAAAATTAATATCATAAATGCAAATAGATATGAATATAGATTTTTAAATAATCTTATTATAAAGATATTGTGTAGCGATAAAGAATATTGTAAAGAATTTCTACAAGATAAAACAAAGCTAATTGATGTTTCGACAAAAATTTTAAAAGACTATTGCAATTTCTGGCTCTTTGGACAAGAAAAAGAGACAAGC
>JAMOQN010000084.1 GCA_027063985.1 Desulfohalobiaceae bacterium | reverse complement strand
AGGCTATCAACGTAAATTAAAAGAGGTGATTTAATGCAAACAATAAAGCCAAAAGGGCTTCCAATGCTTATTGGGAGCCTTCCTTTGGAAGATCACAAAAAGGCACTTGAATGGGTCTTTAAATATTCACCTTATATTCCTTTATGGATCCAGCTCCCTAAAAGGCCTTTTGAAGGGATGATCTCTCAGTTTATGGAATCCCTTCCAGGATATACCTTTAAGTCAGGAAAAGAATTTATAGATACAGCTACTCCCACTTTTCAAGAAGAGATGGTCTCATTTTATGAAGAATACATGGGGGTTATTGAAGGAAAGATTAATATTGAAAATACCAGGTTCACATTAAACAGGGATAGAGCAGCTGGTTTTTACCATTTGGTTGATAGATTAACTCAAATGGATGGTTTAGATAATATTTATGCTATAAAAGGGCAAATAACAGGACCAATTACCTTTGCAACTGCTGTAAAAGATGCAGATGGAAGGGCAATCTTTTATGACCTTCAACTAAGGGATATGGCAGTTAAGCATCTAACAATGCTCTCGGCATATCAGGCCAGGGTCTTATCCCGTTTTAATAAGCCTGTTATAATATTTCTGGATGAGCCAGCACTTGCTGGATTTGGTTCATCAGAATTTATAAGTATAAGCAGAGACGATGTATTATCAGCGTTTTCTGAAATAATAGACTATTTACACACCCAAAATGTGCTTGTAGGGATTCATGTATGTGCCAATACAGATTGGTCATTGGTGTTTGACTCTGGAGCAGACATCTTGAGCTTTGATGCATATTCTTATTTTGATAAATTACTTCTCTTTAAAGACAAATTAAGAGATTTTTTAACACACGGAAAATTTATTGCATGGGGTATAGTGCCAACAGATGCAAAATACATTGAAAAAGAGACTTTTGATAATTTATATAATAAATTTATGACACAATTAAACACAATGGAAGAACAAACTGGTATAAATACCTCCCAAATAATTACAAACACATTTATAACTCCTAGTTGTGGAGCTGGTTCCTTGAATATTGAGCTTGCACAAAAGGTCTTAGCTATTACATATGATATGTATAAGGCTGTTTTGAAAATATAGACAAACTCTCTGGAGTTTTTATGAATATCAAACATGCAAAAATACTCATTACTGGTGCTAATGGGCAACTGGGTTTTGATATTAGACGTATATTAAACAATATGGGGTGTGATTTTGTTGCTACAGATTATAAAGAGCTGGATATTACCAATGAGAAAGCGGTTTTTGATTTTGTAAAGAGAGGTAATTTTGATTTGATAATAAATTGTGCAGCATATAATGATGTTGATAAGGCAGAAGAAGATTCAGAAAATTGTTATAGATTAAATGCATATGCACCTTTTTATTTGGCAAAGGCCGCAAAAGAGGTAAAAGCTATTTTTATTACATACTCCACAGATTTTGTATTTGATGGAAATAAAGGAGAACCTTATACAGAAAAAGATAAACCAAATCCTGTTTCAGTTTATGGAAAAAGTAAGTTAAAAGGGGAGGTTCTTGTTTTAAATGAGTATGATAAATCAATAGTAATAAGAACTTCGTGGCTTTTTGGAATAAATGGTAAAAATTTTAATACTCAAGTATTAGATTGGGCAAAAAAATACAAAGAATTAAAAATAGTAGATGATCAAATCTCCTCACCTACTTACTCTTATGACCTTGCTGACTTTTCTTTAAAATTACTTAAAAAAGTGAATTTTGGTCTATTTCATTTTTCAAATGATGGAATTGCAAGTAAGTATGATCAGGCCAAATATCTATTAAATAAGATTGGTTGGGATGGGAATCTCTATAGGGCAAAAACTTCAGACTTTAATTTAAAGGCCAGGAGGCCAAATTTTAGTAAGCTGGATAGCAAAAAGATTGAATCCCTTGTTGGAGCCAAAATACCATCATGGCAGTCTGGTATTGACAGGTGGTGGGAGGAATACAATGCCATTTAAATTTAAAAGATGTGAAATAGATGGACTTATTCTTGTTATTCCAAAGGTATTTGAAGATGATCGTGGCTTTTTTATGGAGACATATAAAAGCTCAGAGTTTGTAAAGGCAGGAATAGATGAGGATTTTGTTCAAGATAACCATTCAAAATCCATAAAAGGTGTGTTAAGGGGATTGCACTTTCAAAAATCACCTTGTGAACAAGGAAAGTTAGTAAGATGCATAAAAGGGACTATCTTTGATGTAGCAGTGGATATCAGGGAGAGTAGCCCTACATTTGGCAAGTGGTATGCAGCAATTTTGAGTGCTGAGAATAAAAAAATGCTATGGATACCAAAGGGATTTGCCCATGGATTTTTGACCTTGTCAGATACAGCTGAGATAATTTATAAGGTATCAGGTGCTGAGTATAGTCCTGATCATGATGCAGGTATTAGATGGAATGATTCAACTGTTGGAATTAATTGGCCTTTTAAAGAATATGGCATAAACAAGCCCATACTTTCTGCTAAAGATGAAAAATTACCTTTTTTAAAAGAGATTGAAGTTTAATTTATTGGAGTTTAAGATGGAAAGGATGCCATTAGCAGAATTAATAGAGAGTGAGTTAAGTGCGGCGATATTTGGATCAGACAAAGAAGCTATAAAGAGAATAAGCATTCTGTTAAGTGAAAAGATTGAGGAGATAGAGGAAGTAGAACTTGAACAAGAAGAGACCAGATCAGATCTAAAAGCCTTGATAGAATTAGTTAAACAGGGATTTGAAGACGTAAATAGACGATTCGAAGATGTAAATAAAAGATTTGAAGATGTAAATAAAAGATTCGAAGATGTGAATAAACGTTTTGATGATGTAAATAGACGCTTTGAAGATATAAATAGGCGTTTTGATATGATGTTTAAATTTATGAGCATTGGATTTACAGTAATAACAATATTGATTGTGGTATTTAAATTTATTCATTGATTGAGAATACGCCGTAAAGGGAC
>JAMOQN010000083.1 GCA_027063985.1 Desulfohalobiaceae bacterium | reverse complement strand
AAAAATATACATATTGCAGAACAAAACATAAGGGGTGCAAGGAGGCTATAGCCCTGGGTGAGCTCACACACCAAGATAAAAGGGCCAATAGGAGCGGAGCCTGCACCTGCGAAAAATGATGCCATGCCAACTAATACAAAGGCTCCTGGATGTGCAACGAGATGGGGATAATGCATATGGGCATATGTCCCAATTATCCCACCTGCCATTCCACCTACAAAAAGGGTAGGTGCAAACATACCTCCACTCATCTCTGAGCCAATGGTTACAGAAGTTGCAATGGTCTTGGCTATCATAAAACAAAGCATGGTTAAAAGGGATAATTTCCCCCAGATAGCCATTTCCAGATAACCATAGCCACCACTTAATACAAAGGGCATAAACATACCTAAAATGCCCATGATTAGTCCACCAAGTCCACACGTTATTACCAGGCCGGCGCGCTTTTTTATTTTTTGGAAAATTGAATATTTGATAAAAAAGAATGTCTTTACATAAAGATAGCCGCAAAAGGCACAAAATAAGGCAAGGATTAAATAAAATGGCAGTTCTTTAGGGTTAAAATAGAAATGTGGTATCTCAAATATTGGATGATTGCCATAAATTAATGTAAATACAGTGTATGCTATAACCGATGAAATAATAGCAGGGAGAAGGGCATCGCTCTCAAAATCTTCTTTGTAGATTATTTCAACACCTGTAATCGCCCCTCCAAGTGGTGCCCTGAAAATAGCTCCAAGTCCGCCACCTGCACCAGCCAGTAATAATATCCTCCTTTCCTTGGGGGATAGTTTTAGAAGGGAACCAAGATATGAACCAATACCTCCTCCAATTAAGGTTATAGGTCCTTCCCTTCCTGCACTACCGCCACTTCCAATGGTAAATACTGCAGTAAGTCCTTTTAAAAAGGTAACCAATGGATTTATTCGCCCTTCATTTTGATGAAATGCTCTGGTTATTGTGTCTGTGCCATCTGTTACATGGTCTTGTTGGGCATATGGGATTAATTTTTTGACTAAAATTCCAGTAATAAGTCCTACTAGAGTTGTAAATATAGGTATTAGCCATGGTCTAAACGGGCCTATTTTACCTTTAAAGATCTCTTCTCCACTAGGTCCTGGTATTGCTATGCCTGCAAGCTGGTGGATGAGCTTAAATTTTGTCCATTCAATGCCAAGAAAAAATAGGGCAGCGGCTAAACCTGCTAATATACCCAGGATAACACTAATTAACATGAGTCTAAAAGAAGATATACCTTTGTAAACCTCCTTTATGCTAGACCATAGTAATGATATTTTAAAAATGATACTCTCCATTTACTTAATCCCTAAAAAATGTAGCTTGTTCATCAAAGTTAGGACCTACCAACAAAAAATTATTTGGAAGGATGGATTGCATAAGTTCCAGCTTTCCACCAAATGCAAGTCCTTTGATAAGACCGTGACCAAATAATCCAGCCACTATAAGAGAGTCATGGGGGATATTAAACAGATTTTCCTTAAAATCCCCTTGATCAAAAAAATACCAGTGTTGGATGTAGGGAAAAATATTTTTTGTCTCTTCATTTGATTTTAATATTTCTTTATAGGATTTATAATCCTGGTTTTCATTTTGGGTAAAAAAATAGAGAGGAACTCCAGATCTTTTTGCTATTTTAAGTCCCAGGGATGCAGCTTTAACACTTGTCTTAGATCCGCCAAACATCACAATAATAGACTTCCAGGGTTTAAAAATAAGGCAAGGAAGATAAACTGGGAACCTAGCATTTAGTAAGATTTTCCTTACAATAGGTCCAATTTGGCCTGGATAGATTTTATTTAAGAGACCTTTTATTACCCTTGGACAGGTCATAAAAGAAAAATCAGTTGGTAAATCTGGAAGTGAGGAGGCACTAAATTCTTTAATTTTTAGATACGTAGCCTCATAATCTTCTTGTTTTAAGACACCATCAATTCTTTCCTTTGCCCTATCCAATTCATTTAAATAGCTATCATCCAGTGTAACCTGAATAACTTCATGTTCAAAGTACATGTTAAACTTCTGAAATTGTGGAATATAGACAAAGAGCTCAATGTCTAACATCTTTGCGAAATAAATCGAACTAAGTAACGTCTCCCTGCCATAGGGCACATTTCTATAGATATGTAAAATCCCCTTATCCATTTTTTAAAATATCCTTGGCCTTTACTATGTCCTTCATTATCTGTTTTTTTAGCTCATCAATACTGGAGAACTTCTTTTCAGACCTAATTCTATCTACAAAATGCACTCTTAATTCTTCTCCATATATCTCTTTGTTAAAATCAAAGATGTGTACTTCTACAGATAGCACTTGATTTCCAAAAGTTGGGTTATACCCAACATTTGCAACTCCTTTAAGTCTTTTGCCTTCATATTCAGCAAAAACCGCATAAACTCCAGTTTTTGGAACAAGCTCATCAATTAGGTTTAAATTTGCTGTTGGAATGCCAAGGAGCCTACCTCCTCTTTTATGACCCTCTTCTACTTTCCCAAACACCTGATAATATCTTCCCAACATTGGAACAACATCTTTGACCTTTCCTTCCTGTACCAAAGTCCTGATTCTGGTGGAACTAACTATTTCATCTTCAAAATAAACTGGACCTACCTGATGCACATTAAAACCCAACTTTTGACCAAGTTTTTTTATGAGGGAATAATCGCCTTGCCTGTTTTTTCCAAATCTATAATCATATCCTACAATTATCTCCCTTACATTTAAAGGAATTAAGTATTTCATTACAAAATCTTCAGCACTAACAGCAGCCAGATCCTTTGTAAATTCAAGACATATAGTTATATCAACGCCTAATTGCTGTAAAAGTTCCAATTTTTGTTTAATAGGAGTAATTACAGGTGGACACTTACCTGCTATAACTTTTAAAGGATGAGGTTCAAAGGTTAGAATTACTGAAGGAACTTTTAGCTCTTTAGATTTATTGACTAATTTTTCAA
>JAMOQN010000082.1 GCA_027063985.1 Desulfohalobiaceae bacterium | reverse complement strand
CCCATATCATCGGCAAGACATGCGCCAAATCCTGCCTCACAATTTACCACCATCCACCTATAGCCTGTTAATTGATAAGGCCTAAGGTTTGCTTTTAGACCAGCAGGTGTCCTAAGTCGCCTTAATTTAGATAGCCCTTTTAGCTTGGCCTTGATTTCCTCAGGTGGGATGAATTCAATTGCGCCATCATCAGTTTTTATCTCTTGTAGTAGGGCAGAGCGCATAAGTTCTGCATAATCTTTAATTTCAATATCTGTGTTAAGAATGCGCCTTACCCTTTCAAGCTCATCTGGCCTGATTAATAGCCAATCTTCTTTTATTTTAACCAGAGGAGTTTTTGCCTCACATAATTTTAAAAATTCTTCCCTACTTAGAGTAATATCCCCAAGACTCACCTGCCATTCAAACTCCAGCATATCCTTTAAAGAGAGCATGGGTTCAATATGGGATACAGATTTTGTCTGTATCCTAGGCCTAATCTTTAGGACCTCTTTTATTTCTTCAGGGAATATCAGAGGAATATCAAATATCTGTAGATATTCTTTGCCTGTTGAAATGAGATTTAGCAAATCATCTGCTTTTACAGTGATTTTTTCTTTAAATCCTCCCTTTTTTGCCTCAAGAGAGCTAAGGACAGGGATATGACGCGTTAAGATAGATATTAAATCAATTATCTCCTTCTTGTCCTTGTCATGTGCTGTTTTCCAGAATCTTTTTAAGTTGACAGGTTTTTTGTCATCAGGAAATACCCTTGGCTCAAGCACCCAATTTTTTGTTGTCTTTGCAGGCTTTAGGATAAGGCCGAGCCTTATAATATCTTGTTTTTTTCGTAAAATTAAGGGAGCAAGCCATGATTTTAGGGCTGAAAAAAAGGAGTTTATCTGTGGACTACTTGCTAATATACTCTTATCCTCTTTAAAAACAAATAAATATTCATCTTCTAATAATACATTAGAACCAATTCCTTTTTTTACTAGTATATTTATGCAACTGTCTAAAAAAGATTCCATTACATCTTGAGGTGGGAGGTATCCTCTTTTATTTATATATCTTAAATAGGTGCAAGGTGGGGCTTTTTTTATTGTTTTATCAAATATTTCCTTTAGCTTTTTTGATATGAGATAAGACTTATATGTAATCTTATAGGAAACTTTTTTATTAGGTATTTCTTCAACAGACGGTATATAATATGAATTTTCAACAAGGGCCAGGGCAAAATGTGCAAGGTAAATATATGTAAAAAACGCAGGAGATATTTCATTTTCTAGAGTAAGAGATGTGGATGCAAGATATGGTAATATCTTATCTAGCTCTATTGAAATACCTTTCACACGTTTTTGTTTTAATTCTCCATTATCAGTGATTGTTATTAATTTTTGTTTAAGAGATATATGTTTGTCTATTCCATAAATAAAGAGTTCATTTTTTTCTTTTAAAAATATAACACCCTTTGCATTAATAAGATTAGAGAAATCATCTCCATTTTCTAAAAATGTATTTAGGTCTATTGAATCATAAATAGAACCCAATATCTCTTTAAAATCGCCTTTTCTGTAAAAAATAGGATTATCAGTAAGTACTGAAAATATAAAATTTTTCCCATTTCCCTCCAAAGAGAGTGAAGGAAAAGGGGTATTTTGTTTATAGGAATAAAAATTTTCTATCTCTGATTTATTTGGTACAAAACTGGAGATTTTATCTTTCTCTTCAATTAATTTTAGTTGTTTTAAAAATTCTTCTTTTGGAATTCCCCTGAGTGTAAATAGCACAAAAGGATCATTATCTATGACCTCGGCAAGTACATAAAACACTGCTGCAATGTGTTTACATGGATTTGCCCAATCAGGGCAACTGCAGTCAGTGTCAAATTCCTCTTCAGTTGTTGGCAAAAGGTCAATTCCATGATCTTTAAATATATCTACTATGTTTTCAGGCAGGGTCAAATTTAATATGGATGACACAAGAACAGGTCTTTGCCTCATTATTTGGAATATTTCATCTCTGGTCTTTTTTGTAAACTCTTTTACCTTTATTTTTATTTTATAGGGCCTTTTTCTGGTGCCAGCTACCTGGGCAGTGATCAGGCCTGGTTGTATGTCACATTTAACTACCATGCCTTTTCTTGCGTAAGTTCTCCCCCTTGGAAGACGATTTTTCCAGACAGAACCAAGACGCTCCAATGCGCCTATCCATGTCTTTCCCCACCAGGTTAAGGCAAAAGATTTTTTCTTCATATATTAAATCCTTATTTAATTTTTTTGTATTTCATGCTAGCAGATGTATGTGATGTCAAGTATCTTACATCTTACTCCAACCCTTGCCAATTTTCAAATTTATTTATACAGTCATGATTGTAAAAATTTTGGCGTCAAGGAGCAATTATGAAATATTTGCCAATCGGTATTCAGAGCTTTCAAAAAATGATTAGAGATAATTACTATTATGTGGATAAGACACCTTTTGTTAAAAAATTTGAGAGAGGTGGGTATTATTTTTTAAGTCGCCCCCGGAGGTTTGGAAAATCTTTGTTTCTAGATACCCTAAAAGAGGCCTTTTCTGGCAATAAAGAGCTTTTTAAAGGGCTCTATATCTACGATAAATGGAATTGGGATAAAAAATATCCAGTTGTTAAAATAAGCTTTGGAAGGGGTGGTCACCGCACACCAGATGATTTAAAAATTAGCATTGAAGAGATTTTTTTAGGGATACAGAGAGAACACAATATAAAATTGTCCTATCCAACATTAAAGGGAAAATTTGAACAAACAATAATCCTTTTATATGAAAAATACAAAGAGCCAGTTGTTGTGCTCGTGGATGAATACGACAAACCCATACTTGATGCAATAGAAAATATAGAAAATGCAAAAGAAAACAGAGAGATATTAAAAGATTTTTATTCAGTGCTAAAAGATGCTGATCCATATTTAAAGCTTGTATTTTTAACAGGGGTATCCAGGTTTTCAAAGGTGTCTATTTTTAGTGGGTTAAA
>JAMOQN010000081.1 GCA_027063985.1 Desulfohalobiaceae bacterium | reverse complement strand
ATTGACAAAAAGAGAAAGGCCCTTGGCATTGACAAGGCCAGAGAAAGGGTACTCTTTGATATGGCTGCAAGACGTGAGATGGATGCAGCTGCATAATATTTGACTTATTTAGCTATTGATAATAAAAGGGAGTCTGATATTACAGACTCCCTTTTTATTTTTTTTTGGAGCAAAGACATGGAGACAGAAAGACAAAAGGCAAAAATCTTATTAGAATCCCTTCCATATATTAGAGAATTTTACAAACAGACCATAGTTATAAAATATGGCGGTCACGCCATGATTGATGAGAAATTGAAAAAGGCCTTTGCCCTGAATATTATTTTATTAAAATACATTGGCATAAATCCTGTGATAGTCCATGGAGGCGGCCCCCAGATTGGGGATATGCTTAAGAAACTAAAAATCGACTCCAAGTTCAGACAAGGTCTAAGGGTCACTGATGAAAAGACCATGGATGTGGTGGAAATGGTCTTAGTTGGCAAGGTCAACAAAGAAATTGTAAATTTGATAAACTTAATGGGAGGAAACGGGGTTGGACTTTCAGGTAAAGATGGATGGATAATTAAGGCGAGAAAGCTGGAGATGGTTGTATCCAAACAAGATGCCCCACCTGAGATAATAGACCTTGGAAAGGTTGGAGAAGTTGTTAGTATTCAAAGCCAGTTAATTAGAACTTTAGAAGATAAAGGATTTATCCCGGTTATAGCACCAGTTGGTGTTGATGAGGAGGGAAACACTTATAATATTAATGCAGATGATGTGGCTGCAGCTATAGCTTCTGCATTAAAGGCGAAAAGACTCATTTTGTTAACAGACGTCCCAGGTATTATGTCAAAAGGTGAGCTGATTTCTTCAATAAATAGAAAAAAGGCCCTTGAGGCCATATCCACTGGCATTATAACAGGGGGAATGATACCTAAAGTAAAATGTTGTATTGAGGCATTGGAAGAGGGCGTTGAAAAAACCCACATCATTGATGGACGTATTGAGAATTCTATTATTTTAGAGCTATTCACAAAGGCTGGAATAGGAACTGAGATCGTGAAATAGTATATATAGGAGATGAGAGATTGGATAACAGTCAGATTCAGCAGAAGATAAAAAAGACAATAGAGAGAATAGAAGAAAGATTAAAAGCTCCTTTCAGATTTATGGAAGTATGCGGGACACATACTGTCTCAATATTTAGAAGTGGACTTAAATTTTTATTCCCTCATCTTTTAGAACACATCTCTGGCCCTGGATGTCCTGTATGTGTTACCCATCCCAAGGATATTGCCATGGGGATGGAGCTTGCCGAAAATCAAGATATTGTTCTTGCTATCTTTGGAGACATGATGCGGGTGCCAGACAGCAGTGGCGTAACCCTAAAAGACCTACGCGCAAAAGGGGCTAATATAGTTATTTGTTATTCCCCCTTAGACAGTTTAAAATTGGCCATTGATAAAAAAAACAAGGAAATTGTTTTTTGGGGAATTGGATTTGAGACCACAGTCCCAACAGTTGGGGCAACCATCGTTCAGGCAAAAAAGATGGGCATTAAAAATTTTAGCGTCCTATCTCACCATAAAATAATCCCCCCTGCCTTAAAATTTTTGGTTGAGTATGGTGAGGTAGAGATAAATGGTTTTCTATTACCAGGACACGTATCCACAATAATTGGTATGTCTCCTTATGAATTTCTTGCAAAGGACCACAAGATTCCCTCAGTAATTGCTGGTTTTGAACCAATGGATATAGTGTATGCCCTGGATATGCTTACCTCTATGTATATTTGCAATAGTCCCAAAATATTAAACTGCTATGAGCGGGCAGTGAAACCAGACGGAAATAAAAAGGCCCAGGCTGTAATAAGTGAGGTATTCAAAATTTCAGATGCGTATTGGAGAGGAATTGGCAAGATAGAGGCAAGTGGCCTGGAGATTAGAGACACCTATCAAGAGTTTGATGCAAAAAAAAGGTTTGGATTAACTCCAAAAGATGTGGGAGATCCAAAAGGATGCAGGTGTGGCGAGGTGTTGCAGGGAAAGATATCTCCAAAAGATTGTCCTTTATTTGGTAAGAAATGTACACCAATTAGTCCTGTTGGGCCATGTATGGTCTCTACAGAAGGAAGTTGTGCAGCCTACTATAAATACGGAGTGTAAGCTTATGAAAAGAATTTTATTGGACCATGGAATGGGCGGACTTGCAAGTAGTAGATTGATAAGTGAGATTTTTATAAAACATCTATCCAATGAGATTTTAGATTCTCTGGACGATGCAGCATATTTAGAGGTATCTCCCAGACTTTCATTTAGCACTGATACCTACACAATAGAACCAATATTTTTTCCAGGAGGAGATATTGGATCCCTTTGTGTCTCTGGTACAGTTAATGATATAGCCATGTTAGGAGCTAGGCCAAAATATCTTAGCTGTGGTTTTATAATTGAGGAGGGTTTTTTGTTATCTGACTTAGAAAAAATAGTTAAGTCTATGGCTCATACTGCCCAAAAAGCAGGAGTCTTGGTGGTAACAGGGGATACAAAGGTGGTCCCAAAAGGTAGTGTGGACAAAATATTTATAAATACCAGTGGGATTGGAGAAGTTATACTTGATATACCTTTATCAGGGAAAAGGGCAAGCCCTGGTGACAAAGTGATAATAAATGGTACTATTGGGGATCATGGACTTGCAATATTTACAGCAAGAGAAGGATTGGATCTTAATTTTGATATAAAAAGCGACTGTGCACCTGTAAATAATCTCATCTTAAAATTAATTGAAAATATTCCAGAAATTCATGTTATGAGGGATCCAACAAGGGGTGGTGTGGCTACAACTTTAAATGAGATTGCAATACAGTCCAATGTGTGTATTGAGTTGTTTGAAGATGCTCTCCCTATAAAGTCAGGAGTAAAAGAAGGTTGTGATATCCTTGGGCTGGACCCACTATATCTTGCAAATGAAGGAAAATTTATATGTATTTTGCCAGAAAAATATGTTAAACCTGC
>JAMOQN010000080.1 GCA_027063985.1 Desulfohalobiaceae bacterium | reverse complement strand
TGTGTGTGATCTGTTATCTACTGACACGATTGTTAAATCGCACAAAATCCTCTTATTATAATCGCAATAAGAACTCCAAGTATAAAAATACTTAATGCTTTTGTCTCTTTTCTGAGTTCTCCTATTAAAACTTCATAACCAAAAAGTATAATGAGACTTTTTGCTGCAATCATACCCACTTTGTGAATATTTATATTATCAGCAGGGATTATAAATAAACTTGTTATAATTAACAAGATTAAAATATCCATTGGTGTTACATAAAATCCACTACGTCTTCTTGTAAGTTTTATCGTTAGAACAGAAAAAGTAGTTACTAAAAGAAATAATAAGTTATAACCTATTAATAAAGAATGATTAGTTAAGACATAGCTATTTTGTTCACCTAAGAAAATTAAATAAGGAAAAAACATATATGCTATTAATCTTAGTAAAAGATTCAATATCTTTCCAGTACCAATACTAATTAATAATAAAATTACTATAGCTGTTGCAACAATAGATAAATATTTTGGTATATTTGCAGGCACAAAAGAAATAAAAACCATTAAAACAGGAAGGAAAATTTTTAAGGCAAAAAAACACCATTTAATAAAAAATCCCTGTTCTCTAATATCTCTTAATTTACTTTTTAAGTTTGTTATAAACTCAAAACGTACGAGTTTATAATCTCTTTTTTCAATAAAAATAAAAAATAATATCGTTAAAACAAGAAAAATAATAAATCCAAGTAAAATTATTATTGACGAAGATGTTCTAAAAATAATAGCCAAAAGAATAAATAAAAATTGTAATGTATAGAGAACAACTACTGCTTCTGTATGAAATAAACCAAGACGAATCAATTTATGATGAAAATGGTTTTTGTCTGCTTTAAATAATGGTCTTTTTTCCATCATCCTCTGAGTCATTACTGAGAGGGTATCCAGAATAGGAACTCCAAAAATAAGGGCTGGCAAAACAGGGCTTAAGTCAATACTTTCTTGAGTGAGTTTTATAGCCAATATTATTCCACTAAATCCAAGCAACTGGCTCCCGGTATCTCCCATGAAAATGGTTGCTGGATATGTGTTAAATCTCAAAAAACCCAGAATACTCCCTATCATGGATGCACAAAAAAGTAAGATAATAGGCATGTGAACTAAATATGCAAGATAAGCGATACATGAAAATGCCAACAAACAAATCCCACCTGCCAGTCCGTCCAGACCATCGGCAAGATTAATGGCATTAGTAATACCTACAATTACAACCAGGGTTAACAAAAAGCTAGACCAATCAGAAAGACAGAAATCTTCAGGAAGAATGTTTCCAACAGATAAAATTCTAACCTTACCATACACTATTAAAACCACGGCTGCTAATATTTGAGCTGAAAATTTAGATTTATATCCTAATGAGAATAAGTCATCTAAAATACCAAAAAACACAATTATCCCACATCCAGTTAAAAAGGCATAAAAAAATTCATTTTTTGGTACCCACATAAAGGTAGTGACAAAAAAAGCCAGGGCCATGCCAATCCCGCCAATTCTCGGAACAGGCCTCTCATGCATCTTTCTTTTAGACGGCAAGTCCAACAGTAGATTGTACTTAAGAGCAATTCTATAAAGAACTGGAATGATAGATATAGTGATAAAAAAAGAAATTATAATAATTGTAAAAACTACAGTCATAATGGTAATCTTGTTTAATATTATTTAAAAGATAAGACTTTCTGGGATTTGACAAATTTTAGCCATTCAGATTCAA
>JAMOQN010000079.1 GCA_027063985.1 Desulfohalobiaceae bacterium | reverse complement strand
TGGGAGAGAGTCTGGCAGTATTTAAGAAAGGCTGGAACTGTTATTTTATTGATATCAATTATTATATGGGCAGGGATGAGCTATCCAACTCCTCCAAAAAGTTTAATTATCCCCTTAGATAAAAAAATAAATTCTTTAAAACTTAAGCTATCAAAGACCAATTATGACAAAATTAAGGAAAAGCAAATTCAGGATAAAATTCAAAGCTTAATTGCTGAGAAAAAAAAGATAGCACTTACACATTCCTTTGCTGGAAGATTAGGGATTCTCTTAGAAGACGTTACAAAGATGGCTGGTTTTGATTGGAAGAGTAATATAGCGCTAATAGGTGGAATAGCTGCAAAGGAAGTGATTGTATCCACTTTGGGAACAGCCTATTCATTAGGGGAAGTGGATGTGGAAAATTCATCGTCTTTGTCTGAGAGAATAGCCAATGATCCAGATTGGAACAATATAAAAGCCTTAAGTTTTATGATATTTGTGCTAATTTATGCCCCATGTTTTGTCTCTGTTGTTACAATTGCCCAGGAATCCAATTGGAAATGGGCAATTTTTAGTGTGTTTTTTAATACCTTAACTGCATTTTTTATGTCTGTATTAATTTATCAGTTAGGGATTAGATTTTTTTAACAGATTGACTTTTTAGTGGATTTTTATTATTTATCTCCTAAACAAAGGAATTATGTCTCCTAACATCTCGGAACACGGTGAAAATCCGTGGCGGTCCCGCCGCTGTAATCGGGGAGGTTGTTCCACCTAGGGGCCAGATAATATAATGTGTCTGGTCCGGTCACTCTCAAGGTCCACCTTGGGGGGAAGGCCGTGGGACATACTGATGATCCGAGAGCCAGAAGACCTGTTAGGAGATGGAATTCACGGTGTCCTGATGGTAAAGGGGCCCGGGGAAACAATAGCTGTTTTCCTGGGTCCCTTTTTTTATTTCAGGTGTAATTAGATATGAATTTTTACTTAGTGGTCCACAGCAAAAAATAAAAAGGAGGTATGAGGTATGAAGAAAAATGTAATATCTTATCGTCGCAGGTGCAAAAAAATAGGGAAAAATACTGGTCTTTCCCACTACATCCTTTTGACCCCAAAGGCCAAGAAATAGGTAAAATATAACATGAATAAAAGGACATATGTAAATACCGGTTTTGGTCCCAGGTTTTCTGTCTTGGAAATTGGTGTAGATGATAAGGTTGCAGTTGTTGAAGGAGATAGTGGATTTTGGGCAATAGTGGATGCATCAGAGCTTCCTTCTGCTCTTAGTGGAAAATTGACAGAGGATTTTCTCAAAAAAGAAAAAGAGTTCAAGGAAGAAATGGAGCTCCTTAGATTTAAGCTGCCACCATCTGCTGTTTATTTTAATCCCACTGACAGGTGTAATTTTGACTGCACTTATTGTTATCTTCCAAGGGAGAGACGGAAAAATGGGATTTCCATGAGTCCCGAAGAGGTTTGCGCCAGTCTTGAGAAGCTGCTTATCTTTTTTAAAGAGGTGCTTGAAGATGATGCCAAACCTCAGGTGATATTCCATGGTGCTGAGCCAATGATGGTAAAAGATGCTGTTTTTGAGGGAATATCCAGGTATAAAGATGATTTTCTTTTTGGTATTCAGACCAATGGGACTCTTCTTACAGATGAGGACTTAGAGTTCATAAAGAAAAATCAGGTGGGTCTTGGTATATCCTTAGATGCTCCTGTGGAGGAAATAGCCAATGCAACCAGGAAGAGCTGGACAGGGAAAGGTGGTTTTAAAAAGGTAGTTGAAGTTATAAAAAAACTCTCAGATTATCCTGCATACAATGTGATTACTACAGTAACAAAACACAATGTGTCAGTTTTAAAGGATCTGGTTAGATTTTATTATGATTTAGAGGTTCCTGTGATAATGCTAAATCCTGTTCGTTGCACTCAGGAAGGCGGAAGACTCTCCAAGCCAGATGATATGGTGTTTTTAAAAGAGATTATAGAAGCCTTAGATCTAACATATGAGCTCTATGAGTCCAATGGGAGGAAATTGGTAGTTGCTAACTTTGCTAATATCATGGCGGGGATCCTGGGACCAACTGGTAGAAGGCTTATGTGCGATATATCTCCATGTGGTGGTGGAAGATGTTTCTTTGCTTTGGCTGCCAATGGAGATATCTTCCCTTGCAGTGAATTTATAGGCATCCCAGAGTTTAGGGCAGGAAATATTAATGAAGAGCCGTTATCTGATATTCTAAAAAAAGAACAGATCAAGATGGTGACCAGTAGAATGGTTGAAAAGATAGAGCCCTGTAAGTCGTGTGCTGTTAGACATTTCTGCGGCGCCCCATGTCCAGCTGAGGTGTACATGCTAAATGGAGATCTCAATACAGTTGCACCATTTTGCAATTTCTATGAAGGGTTAATTCGGTATGCCTTTAAAATCATAGCCATGGGAAGGGAAAACGCTTATATCTGGGATGGCTGGGAAGAAGAAACTGAGTGTACTTATAACTTTGCTTAAAAATATGCTGTGGACCACTAAGCAAAAATTTATAACTAGCCATTTCCCCTGTGATATCTGAATTAAATTTTTTAGTGTGTTTTTGGGAAAAGAATAACAAATACATATAGTTATCACATAGTTATAATTCAAAAAATTAATTCTTGACATATAATAGGAAATCAATATAATCCGTTTTCGTTGCAATGATCCCCGGTAGCTCAAGCGGCAGAGCGGGTGACTGTTAATCACCATGTTGGCGGTTCAAGTCCGCCCCGGGGAGCCATTTTAATGTAAATATCCTACCTTTCCCGTAAACTTTTTGTCTCTCCTTCAGTGCTTTTCTTTTGATAATAGAGTTGCAAAAATTAAAAGAGTAAGTTATAAAAATTTTATGCCTTATAGTACAAATGTAATCAGATTACTTGAAAAAGTAGAGCCTTCTACTAGGGAGGTGCTTATTGCCGTTTTAGAGGAAATAGAACGGCATAGGGAAGAATCTGTTACAAAAAAGGAATTTAATGAGCTAAGGGATATTGTTTTTGAGCTAGCAAAGGC
>JAMOQN010000078.1 GCA_027063985.1 Desulfohalobiaceae bacterium | reverse complement strand
ATAAACCTTGAAAATATGTTTGATGTGTTAAAACATTCGCCTGGCATGGAAGAATATGCTATGCTTTCTGCACTTGAGGAACTAATACGCATCTGGAGCTCGCGGGTGGATTACATTGTAATTGATACTCCACCTACTGGACTTATGCTAAAAATATTCTTTTTACCCAAGACAACGCTTTTATGGATAGCTAAATTAAAAAAGCTCAGAAAAAAGATCTTAAATAGGAGATCTCAACTTGTTCATATTAAAGGTAAACAAGAGTTTGGTGAAGATATTGCCTGTGATGAGGAGGAAGATATAGTTTTTAAGGAGCTTGAGATACAGGAAAAAAGCTCAAAAAAACTATTAGATATATTTTCTAATCATGAGGTTTGTAAAAAAATATTGGTTGTGAATTATGATGAACTGTCTATTAGGGAAGGAATAAAGATAATCAATGAGTTGGCATCAATAGATATCTCAGTGGATCTAATGGTGTGCAATAAAAAGGGGATGACAGATCCAATATCCCCTGACAAAGAGGTGGAAAAGATAATGGATAAACTAAAAGGTTTTAAGAGAGTGGAGATCCCCTTTTATCGAGATTATGTTACACCTAGAAACAAGATGATAGAAATTGCAGAAATATTTGCAAAAGAGCTGTTATAATTGTATCCACAATTTTTTTATGTGGCATTTATGGAGTAAATGTTTTGAATATATCGATTTCTAGCTGGGAATTTGCAATTTTTCTTGGAATATCCATACTAATTGCCATTCTCTATTATGTTGGATATCGGAAGAATATCAGGGCCATAGAAGGTGTTTCAAAATCCTTAGAAAAAGGACTAAATCCAGAAGAAAAAGAATACACATGGCTGGGTGGGGCCTTGGGATTTAGTGGTGATTTTAAAGTTAAAGGATTAAAAAAAATATGTGCATCTGTTTTTATGTTGCCCAGGCAGAGTGTTCTTTATTATCCTTTTTCGTTGATCACTACTGGGTACGATAGACTAGAGGTACTTTTTTTTCTAAAGGAAAAAATAGGGAATGAGGTGCATGTAATAAAAAAGGCAATAGTTCCTTACAGGATGCCAAAAATATTTAACGCACACCTATTGAAAAAGGAAAAAATAAAGATAAATGAAAGGCCTTTTATTTTAATGTATAAAAACAATAGTAAAGATGTTGAATCCATTTTGTCTCTTGCACGTGTCCTTGAGCCTCTGGGAATTATGCATATTGCCCTTACTCCAAAAAATAGTGTCCTTTACGTAAAGCTCAAGATAAACCTTAAGTCAATTGACAAAATAGAAAAGGTGATGAGTGAATGTATAAGGTTTGTGGACAATAAAATGCTTAAGGTCAAATAGAGAGCTTTAGCCAAGCTTGACAAGGTTTGTGTTAATTTATTAATTTCATATAAATAAAAAGTAATTAATTTTAATTATACAAGGAGCCTTAGAATGTTAAAAGAAAAAGTAGAAAAAATATTGGGAGAGATCAGGCCTCAACTCCAGGCAGATGGCGGTGATGTGGAATTGGTAGAAGTCACAGATGATAATGTTGTTAAAGTGAAATTACAGGGCGCGTGTGCTGGATGCCCAATGGCACAGATGACCTTAAAAAACGGAATTGAACGGATTCTAAAAATGAAGATTCCAGATGTAAAATATGTTGAATCTGTTTAATTTTATCATTTTGTTTTAATTTTTTTACCGGGGCTTTTAAGCCCTTATTTTTTTATTAAGGGGGATAATTTATGTCTAAGGTAGTGACCAGGTTCCCACCGAGTCCAACTGGACATCTTCATATAGGTGGGGCGAGGACAGCTCTTTTTAACTGGTTGCTTGCGAGAAATAGCGGTGGAAAGTTTATTTTGAGGATAGAAGATACTGACCTTGAGCGTTCCTCTGAAGAGATGACCAGGGCAATTATTGAGGCAATGGAGTGGCTTGGCCTTACCTGGGATGAAGGGCCTTATTTTCAGACAAAAAGGTTTGAGATCTATCAACACCATATTGATATGCTTATAGATCAGGGAAAGGCATATTATTGTCAGTGTACCAAAGAAGAAGTAGAAGAGATGAGAAAAAGGGCAATGGAGCGTGGAGAAAAGCCAAAATACAGTGGCAAGTGTAGGGAACTTAATCTTGGCCCTGGCCCTGGAAGAGTGGTGAGGTTTAAGACTCCCCTTGAGGGAGAGACTGCTTTTAATGACCTCTTAAAAGGTCCTATTTCTGTTAATAATAAGGAGTTAGATGATTTTGTAATAAGAAGGGAAGACGGGTCTCCAACTTATAATCTGGCTGTTGTAGTGGATGATGCCACAATGGGAATAACCCATATCTTGAGGGGAGATGACCATATTAACAATACTCCCAAACAGGTATTATTGTATGAGGCCCTGGGATATAATGTCCCCTATTTTATACACGTTCCAATGATCCTTGGTCCTGATAAGAAAAAATTGAGTAAGAGGCATGGTGCAAAATCAGTTTTAGAATACAGGGAACTTGGATATCTCCCAGAAGCTGTATTAAATTATCTTGTTAGGCTTGGATGGTCGTATAAGGATCAAGAAATATTTACAGTGGACGAGCTTATAAAGAAATTTTCCATTAAAAATTTGAGTAATTCTGCAAGTGTATTTGACCCTGAAAAATTAAAATGGGTAAATAGCCAGCATATCAAGAAAAAATCACCAAAGGACCTGGCTATTTTGCTGAGGAAGTATCTGGCAAAACAGGGTATAAATTGCGATGATCTGGATTATTTGGAAAAAATCGTTCCACTCCTGCAGCCAAGGGCAACCACAATGGTGGAGATGGCAGAAAAGGCCACTTTTTTTGTGTTAAAAGACGAAGAAATTAACTATTCCAAAGAGTTGCTTAATAAATTTCTCACCCCAGAAGTTAGAACACACTTAGAGGAAATTTTAAAAAGGCTGAAAAAAATAGAAGTATTTGAGCAAAAACAACTTGAAGATCTAATGAGAAATTATTTAAATGAGAAAAATATTAAGTTTAAATTGCTGGCCCAGCCAATAAGGG
>JAMOQN010000077.1 GCA_027063985.1 Desulfohalobiaceae bacterium | reverse complement strand
GATGCCATTGTTAATGCCGCTAATCCCCAGCTTGCTGGAGGTGGTGGGGTTGATGGAGCAATTCACAGGGCTGCTGGTCCAGAGCTCTTAAAGGCAGGTAGAAAATATGTTGAAGAGCATGGACCACTTAAAACAGGTGAAGCAGTAATTACCCCTGGATTTAATTTAAAGGCAAAATATGTAATCCACACAGTAGGACCAATATACAGAGATGGCAAACACAATGAACCTGAACTTCTAAAAAATGCATATAAAAATTCATTGGAATTAGCAGATTCAAATAACTTGACAACAATCGCTTTTCCAGCCATCAGTTGTGGCGTGTATGGTTACCCAAAAGAAGAAGCTGCAGAGATTGCCATTAAAACAGTAAAAGAGATTCTTCCAAAAACTAGTTTAAAAAAATGCTACCTTTATTTATTTTCTGAGGACATGTTTAAACTCTGGTGTAAAAAGGCTGAGAACGTGTTTAAATCTTAAAAAATTTATAATAGAGGGTTAAATGGTAGAAATAAGAGGTACTACAATCTTGGCTGTAAAAGATGATAGGGGTGTAGCCATTGGCGGAGATGGCCAGGTTACCCTGGGACAGGCCATTTCCATTAAACACAAGGCAAAAAAGGTAAGAAGACTTTATAAAAATAAAATAATCGCAGGATTTGCTGGCGCCACTGCAGATGCCTTTACCCTGTTTGAAAAATTCGAGGCAAAATTAGAGGAGTACTCTGGAAATCTCTTAAGGGCTAGTGTTGAACTGGCAAAGGAGTGGAGGACAGATAAATATTTGCGACGGCTTGAAGCAATGCTTCTTGTTGCCAATTCAGAAAACATATTGCTTATTAGTGGGACGGGCGATGTCATAGAACCAGATGACAATGTTATAGCCATTGGTTCAGGAGGACCTTATGCAATGGCAGCTGCAAAGGCACTTTGTAAACATACTAAGCTATCAGCAAAAGAGATTGTACAGGATTCTCTAAACATAGCTGCTTCTATGTGTGTTTATACTAATTCAGAAATCGTAGTGGAATATCTAGAGAAATAAAAGCAGGAGGTTTTTTAATGGAAGAGAGTTTGACTCCAAGACAAATTGTTAAAGAACTGGACAAATATATTGTTGGTCAAGATGAAGCCAAAAAAATGGTAGCAGTGGCGCTGAGAAACAGGTGGAGGCGGAAAAAACTCCCACCAGAACTCAGAGAAGAGGTGGCTCCCAAAAATATAATAATGATTGGCCCAACAGGTGTAGGAAAGACAGAAATTGCAAGGAGACTGGCAAAACTCGCAGGTTCTCCATTTTTCAAGGTAGAGGCATCCAAGTTTACAGAAGTTGGTTATGTGGGCAGGGATGTGGAGTCCATGGTCAGGGACTTAATGGAAATAGGCGTTAACATGGTAAGAAAAGAAGAACAAGAACGGGTTAAGGAAAAGGCAAAAATGCTGGCTGAAGAGGCACTTTTGGACCTGCTACTTCCAGGCTCAAGAAAAACACCAAAATTTGGTTCCCCTCAATTTATGGAAAATAATGAACCACCCACTCCTCAACCCCAGGAATCCACAAGGGAAAAATTCCGTGAGCTGTGGAGACAGGGCAAGCTGAACAATCGAATGGTTGAGGTAGAAGTTGAAATCCCTTCCGTGCATGTTGGTGTAATGTCCATGCCTGGCATGGAAGACATGGAGATGCAACTGCAAGAGATGTTCTCAAAGATGTTTCCCAAAAAAAAGAAAGTTAGAAAGATGAAAGTAAAAGATGCATATGAATATCTCCTCCAAAGGGAAAGTGAGAGGCTCATAGATCAAGACAAAGTCATTGAAATGGCCAAGGAGCGGGTTGAGCAGACAGGAATTATTTTTTTAGATGAAATAGATAAAATCTGTAGTAAAGGAGATAATAGACAGGCAGATGTATCAAGGGAAGGGGTACAGAGGGACCTACTTCCAGTAGTTGAAGGATGTGTGGTGAATACCAAATATGGGATGATTAAGACCGATCACATACTCTTTATTGCTGCTGGCGCATTCCATTATGCCAAGCCTTCAGATCTCATTCCTGAACTCCAGGGAAGATTTCCACTCAGAGTCGAACTTTCTCCCTTGACAAAAGATGATTTTTATAAAATCTTAACAGAGCCACGCAACGCATTGACTGTTCAGTACAAGGCGCTCCTTGAAACAGAAGGCTTAGAAATAGAATTTACAGACGATGCCCTTTATGAGATTGCAAGCTTTGCTGAAAAAATAAATGAAGAGACTGAAAACATAGGAGCAAGAAGGCTATATACCCTGATGGAAAGGGTACTTCACGATCTTTCTTTTGAAGCACCAGAGAGAAAAGGTGAAAAAGTTGTAATTGATGCAGAATATGTAAAAGATAAATTAAAAGAGTTTCAAGAAGATAGGGACTTAAGTAGATATATCTTATAAATTAGCCATCTCTCCCCCTCCTTTAATATAGATGGCGGGGTGGAAGTTTCCACCTCGCCTCTTTTTTTTGCTTGAAATTTGACCACAAAAATTTCAAATTTGAGCACATGAAAAACAATATCCCCAAAATACTACATATTGAAACAGGAATGCACCTTTATGGAGGAGCAAAACAGGTCTATTATCTCTTAAAAGGACTAAAAGAAAAATCCTTTGGAGAAAATATATTAGTGTGTCCTAAAAATAGCGATATATCAAAAAACTGCGCTGGACTATGTAAAATCTATCCCATTTATATGTCTGGAGATTTAGACATTCTATTTTTATTTAAATTACTTAAAATCATTAAAAAAGAAAGACCAGATATAATTCACGTACACAGCAGGAGGGGGGCTGATTTTTGGGGAGGACTTGCTGCAAAATTGTCTAAAACAAAGTCTGTTATTACCAGACGGGTTGACAATCCCGAAAATAGATATCTTTTACAGATAAAATATTCTTTTTTTGATGAAATTGTTTCAATTTCAAAGGGAATAGAAAAAATTCTAAAAAAACAAGGAATAAAAAAAAGAATAAAAATTATCCCAAGCGCAGTTGACTATAATTTTTACAATCAAAA
>JAMOQN010000076.1 GCA_027063985.1 Desulfohalobiaceae bacterium | reverse complement strand
ATTGATTTAGAAAAGGCCATTACCATAGGTCTGTTGCCTGAGATGGATACAAGTAAGATTACCTATCTTGGAAATGGTTCTTTGCTTGGGGCAAAGATGAGTTCTTTAAACAATCAAATCAGGAGGGATGTGGTAGAAGTCGTTAAAAAAATGACTAATTTTGAACTTTCAGAAACACCGTCTTATATGGATAATTACGTGGCATCTTTGTTTTTGCCACATACAGATCTAAAGCTATTTCCAAAGGTTAGTGAAAGGATAAAGGAAACTAGGCAGATCCTTGGGCAAATAAGAGAAAAATAAAATTATTGTAAGTCTGCTCGGGTTATATATTGACAATTTAGAAAATTAAAGCTAATTCCATATCAAAAATTTGCAGATAAAAGGTTTTTTTTAATAAGTTAGAATTTTTTTGTTAATATTTTTAAAATGGAAGGAGTGCTTATGGGCTTTGAGATCATTAAAGAAAACTATTCAGGAGCGATCAAGGAAGTCACCATTGGGACCGGTGACAAGGCCCTGAAATTGGGGGGACAGACATGTCTGCCCTTTTATACCTTTGAGGGAGACATGCCCAATAAACCCAAAATTGCCATGGAAGTTTGGGATATGGAACCCCCAGAGTGGCCTGATTCAGCAAAGGAACCATTTAAAGATTGTTTAAATGATCCAGCAAAGTGGGCCAAAAAGTGTGTGGAAGAGTATGGGGCAGATGCCATTGCCCTGCTGCTTAGATCCATTGATCCAAATGACAAAAATGCACCAGCTGAAGATGCAGTTGCAACTGTAAAAAGTGTATTAGACGCAGTTGATGTACCGGTAATTGTGTGGGGCTGCGCAAATGTGGAAAAGGATGCTGAGGTCTTAAAGAAGATAGGTGAAGAGTGCGAGGGAAAGAATTTGGCATTAGGCCCAATTGAAGATGCAAATCACAAACAAATTGGTGCTGCTGTAATGGGTTTTAACCATACAGCTATTGCATCTTCTCCAATTGATATTAATCTAGCGAAGCAGATTAATATCTTGTTGGAAAATTTGGGTTTGCCCCTTGACAGGGTAATTATTGATCCAACCACAGGTGGCTTGGGTTATGGTTTAGAATATTCCTATTCAGTCATGGAAAGGATCGTGCTTGCTGCCATGACCTTTGGTGATGATAAGTTACAAAATCCCATTATAAATAATCTTTCATTTGAAGTCTGGAAGTGTAAAGAGGCAAAAGATACAGTAGACACTGCCCCGCTTTTAGGAGATCCAGAGAGAAGGGGAATATTAATGGAGAGTGTGGCGGCAGTATGTTATTTGATTGCAGGATCCTCTCTTCTTATTTTACGTCACCCAGAAACAGTCAAATTGGTTAGAGCATATATTGATTTAATGATTGATGGCGGGATGGCGACTGAAATAGCACCAATAGAAAAGTTACTCCCAGGGGTAAGTGTTGATTATGCACAGTATTCACCAGAGCCAAATCTAGAAATAGAAGGAGAGAAAAAGGCTGGAGCACCAGCAGCTAAGAAAGAGGCTGCACCACCTAAGAAAGAAGAAGCTGCCGCACCTAAGAAGGAGGAGAAAAAAGAGCCAGAGAAAGAGGTAGAAGAAAAGAAAGAAGAGAAGGCAGAGGAAAAGAAAGAAGAAAAGGCGGAGGAAAAGAAAGAAGAGGTGAAGAAAGAAGAAAAAGCTGTTGAACCAAAGGAAAAGGAACCTGGTGCAGCACCAGCAACTGGTGTAGCAGTTGATGAAGAAAAACTGGCTGAAATGATAAAACAAGGAGTACATGAGGTGTTAAAAGAGCTTAATATCATTAAACCAGAAGTAGATAAAGAGGCTGAAAAGGCAGAGAAATTAAAGAAGATAGAAGAAGAAAAGGCAAAGGCAGAAGAGGCCAAGAAAAAAGAAGAAGAGGAATATAAAAAGAAGATTGAACAAGATATTGAGGCAGTAAGAAAGAAATATGAAGAGCTCAAAAAGGGACAAAAAGAGGAAGAAAAACAGGTATATCCAGAAAATGTACCCACAAGCGGCCCAGAAAGGCAACTTTATGAATTAAATTTAATCCACAAAAGGGCTGCATAAAATAAATAAAATAAAAAAAAGGAGAGTAATATGTCTAGATTAGTGGCATTTGCAGTTATACAGGGTGCATATAATATAGTATCAAAGGTAGAGGGACGTTATAAAAAGGTCCTTGAATCATATGAAGCATCCACAAAGGTTGGATTTCCAAATACAGCATATTATCTACCAGTAATTTATTCTTTGACAGGACATAAGGTTGAAAAATTGGAAGATATGAAAAAGCCTTTGGAGTTTGCAAGGCAACTCCTTCCACCTCATGTTAAGGGGCACCATCATGTACCTTATTTAGGTCCCCTACTAGATGCAGGTATGGCTGCAGTCTTTGCATTTGAGATTGATGAGGCATTAAATTATTTGGAAAAACCAGATTTTTACCTGCCCTCTGAGGAAGTAGATGAAGAAAATGGAAAGATATGGTTAGGTGCAGCTGACGATGTTATCTTCAGGAAAAGGGGTGTTGAGTTTGTTGATGGTTCTGCACCTGGTTTTGCTGCAATAGTTGGTGCTGCTCCAGATGTAGAGACTGCCAAGATGATTGTTGAAGATTATCAGCAGAAAAACCTCTACATATTCTTGGCAGCAAATCAAAATGGTACCACAGTTGCTGAACAATTACTTGAGGCAGGGGTACAGATTGGATGGAATACACGTATTGTTCCATTTGGTCCTGATATTTCAGCAGCAGTCTTTGCCCTTGGTTTTGCCAATAGAGTGGCAATGGCATTTGGTGGCGTTCAACCTGGTGATTACAAGAGGATTTTGCTCTATAATAAAAACCGTGTATTTGCATTTATTAATGCCCTTGGTGATGTAAATGCAGAATGGGCTGCAGCAGCTGGTGGAGCAGTTAACTGGGGATTTCCCACAATAGCTGATACAGATATACCTGAGATATTGCCTTATGGTGTATGTACCTATGAGCACATAGTTGCCAATGTTCCCCATGACCAGATCGTACAAAAGTCAATAGAGGTAAGGGGACTTAAGGTCACGGTATCCAAGGTGGATATCCCATGCGCATTTGGTCCTGCATATGAAGGTGAGAGGGTAAGAAAGGGAGACCTTTTCTGTCAGATGGGCGGTGGCAAGACCCAGTGTACTGAGCTTGTCCAGATGGCAAATATGAATGAGATTGAAGATGGTAAAGTAGAGGTTGTTGGTAAGGATATTCCAGATCTAAAAGAAGGGGATGTACTCCCACTTGGAATTTATGTACAGGTTGCTGGTAGGGAATTCCAGGAAGACTTTGAGCCTATTTTAGAGAGGCAGATCCATCATTTGGTAAACTATATCCAGGGTGTAATGCATATAGGTCAAAGGGATATCTCCTGGGTAAGGGTATCAAAAGCAGCAGTTGAAAAGGGATTTACCTTAAAAGATATTGGTGTGGTCTTACATGCAAAATTCCATCAAGATTTTGGTAAGATTTTAGATAAGGTGCAGGTTACCTTATATACAAATAAGGAAGATGTAGATAAAATAACTGCTAAGGCCAGGGCAGTTTACAAATATCGTGATGAACGTGTTGAGAAGATGAGGGATGAAGACGTAGAAATTTACTATTCCTGCACATTGTGTCAGTCCTTTGCTCCAAACCATGTATGTACAGTATCTCCAGAGAGGACAGGTCTTTGTGGAGCATATAACTGGATGGATTGTAAGGCATCTTATGAAATCAATCCAACTGGTCCAAACCAGCCCATTGAAAAGGGAGAGTGTTTAGATCCTTGGAAAGGTGAATGGAAGGGTGTTAATGAATTTGTCTATAAGGCATCAAAAGGTGGTATTACCAGTTATACCTTTTACTCAATTTTAGACAGACCAATGACTACTTGTGGTTGTTGTGAGTGTATTGCAGCAGTGCTGCCACAGTGTAATGGTGTAATGACAGTAAACAGGGAATATCAAGGTCAAACTCCATGTGGTATGCCATTTACTACATTGGCAGGGACAGTTGGTGGTGGAGCCCAGACTCCAGGTTTTGTTGGACATTCCAAGTTTAATATTACCCAGAGAAAATTCCTACGTGGTGATGGTCCAAAAGATAAACCAGACGGCGGACTCTTAAGGCTTGTATGGATGCCAAAGATGTTAAAAGAAGAGCTCAGAGAGAGGCTCATTAAAAGAGGAGAGGAGCTTGGTATTCCTGATTTAATAGATAGAATTGCAGATGAGACTGTTGGAGTAACTGAAGAAGAGATCCTGCCATTCTTGAAAGAAAAGAAACATCCAGCTTTAGAGCTTGAGCCAATGGTTGCTGGCTAATGGGGGGTGGATAAAGGGGGCAAGATAGCCCCCTTGTTTATACCGAATAAAAAAGGGTTAACGCCCTGATATAATATTGTTAAGGAGAGTAAAATGGGTCTAACAGGAATTCAAATATTTAAGCTTCTTCCACAGACGAATTGTAAGGAATGTGGGTGTGCTACATGTCTTGCCTTTGCCATGAATCTGGCAGCTGGTAAGGCTGAATTGGATCAGTGTCCATATGTATCTGATGAGGCAAGAGAAAAGTTGGCTGAAGCATCAGCACCTCCAGTACGTCCTGTAATGCTGGGTAAAGGCGTGAGGCAGGTAAAGATTGGAGGTGAGACTGTTGAATATAGACACGAAAAGACATTTGTAGGGCCAACTGCAATTGCAGCTCTGGTAAATTCTGATATTGCAGAGGATGAGCTTAAAAATAAGTTAAAGACGTGGAATGCTTTTCAATATGAAAGGGTAGGTCTTAATTTGCGTCCCGAGTTGATTGCATTAAAGGACGTAAATGGAAACAAAGATGAATTCGCCGCAAAAGCCAAGCTAATCGCAGAGACCTCAGAATTTAACTTGATATTGATGTCTGAAAACAAAGAAGTTATGGAAGCTGCGTTAGAGGTTACAAAGTTTAAAAGACCTCTTATTTATGCAGCAACAAAGGACAATGTAGAAGATTATGGTAATTTGGCAAAGGAAAATAATGTACCACTTGCTGTTAAGGCTGACTCTATTGAGAATTTGATTCCTTTAACAGAAAAATTGGCAGGAATGGATCTTAAGGATTTAGTGATTGATACAGGTGCCAGGGAACCAAAACAGGCATTTATAGATCAGGTTGCAATTAGACGTGCAGCAGTAAGGCAAAAAAACAGGGCACTGGGATATCCAACTATCACATTTCCATGTGAAATGGCCTCAAACTTAGATGTAGAGACTATTATAGCAGCCACATTTATAGCCAAATACGGTGGTATTGTGGTACTTTCAGATTTTCAACCAGAATCTTTATTCCCATTACTCTTGGAGCGTTTAAACATCTTTACAGATCCACAGAGGCCAATGACAGTGACAGAGGGTATTTATGAAATTGGTAAGCCAGATGAGAATTCGCCAGTACTTGTTACCTCTAACTTTGCCCTTACTTACTTTATTGTATCTGGTGAAGTTGAGGCGTCAAAGGTACCAAGCTGGTTGCTTATCAAAGATACAGAAGGTCTATCAGTGCTTACTGCTTGGGCTGCAGGTAAATTTTCTGGTGATGAGGTGGGATTGTTTGTAAAGAAATCTGGAATTGATCAAAAGGTAAAGCATAAGGAACTTATTATTCCTGGTTATGCTGCTGCAATAGTTGGTGAATTAGAAGAAGAGCTGCCTGATTGGAAGATAATAGTTGGACCAAGAGAGGCCGCACATCTGCCAGCATTTTTAAAAGCAAGGCAGTAAGTTGGTATGATTTGAGGGCAACCTAATGGGGAGGTTGCCCTTTTTTGTAACAGAATAAAATAGGTAAAGGGGTTTTGAGATGACAATGTTACTTTTTGGAGAGAGTTTGAATGTAATGGTAAAAAGGATTGGCAGGGCTTTTAAAGAACGGGATAAAAAGCCCATCCAGGAAGAGGCCCTTTTTCAAAAAGAAAAGGGCATGGACTATATTGATTTGAATATTGGCCCTGCGAAAAAGGATGGGCCAGATCTTATGCAGTGGGTTGTTGAAACAGTTCAGGAAGTTGTAGATTTGCCTCTTCTTTTAGATACCACAAATATTGATGCAATCGAGGCTGGTCTAAAGGTTTGCGACAAGCCACCAATTATTAATTCAATTATGTGCAGACCTGAAAGATATGAAAAGATGTTACCCCTGGCTGCTGAACACAATGCAGATTTTGTGGCACTTATGTGGGGACCTGAAGGACTTCCAAGGGATGAACATGAAAGGGTAGCCCTTTGTGTTGAACTTTTAACAGCAGCAAATGCAGCTGGTATCCCCAATGAAAAGATCTGGGTTGACGGAGTTGTAACCCCTGTAAATGTTCAACAAGATCATGCTGTTAAGCTTCTAAAATTTTATGAGATGTTATATGGCGAGGTAGCTGAGATGTTTCCAGGTGTGAGATCCACATGTGGACTTTCCAATGTGTCCAATGGTGCACCTGAACACTTACGTCCAATATTAAATCAGACCTATGCTGTAATGCTCATGAAAAACGGAATGCAGTCAATTATTACTGATCCAAAAGACGACACATTAAATGCCATAGCAAGGGGTGAACGCCAGGACATAGTTGATGTTATCTATCAGACAATGGATGGAAATGAGCCAAAATTGGATGATCTCCCAAAAGAGCTACAGGACTATGTAAAGACCACAAATGTCCTCCTTGGAAAGACTTTATACTCTGATTCGTGGTTAGAACTATAAATTTTTTTAGCTTCAAAAAAAAATTAAAAACCCTGTCCTTATTTATGTAAGGATAGGGTTTTTTTATAATATTTTTAAGATTTTTAAATAATATCCGTGAAGAAGAAAAGTATTTGAACTATACTCAATAACAGGTTAAAATTTCGATAAATTTTAGGAGTGATTTTTATGCTTGTTTATGAACTTATTGAAAACATAAAGAAGTTGCCAAAAAATGATTTAAAAATTTTTTTAGAATGGTTAGAAAATTTTGAACAAGAGCTTTGGGATGAAGAATTTGAGGGAGATGTAAAACTAGGAAAACTGGATAAATTAGCTGAACAAGCAATTAGAGACTTCCGAGATGGTAAATGTATGAAACTCTAATCCACTATGCAAGCCCTACTTTTTGGGAGAGATTTAAAGAATTACCTGAAAATGTAAAAAAAAATTGGCAAACAGAAATTTTGAACTTTTAAAGAAAAATCCTGATCATCCCTCATTACATTTAAAGAAGGTTGGTAAATACTGGTCAGTTAGGGTGGGTAAAAAATATAAAGCTATTGGAATAGAAATTAAGGAAGGGATTATCTGGTTTTGGATTGGTAAGCACTCAGAATATGAAAAAATCATCAACTCATAACAACCCACTTTAGCATGCATGTAATTGTTTAGTGTAGTTTTAGTTTTTATAAATTTTTTTTGGAGGATAATTTTATGCCTAGAATAGATGATTATAAAATGGCCAGGGCAAAAGCCATTGAAGAGCTAAAAAATGAAAGTTTTAAATACCTGGCAAATAGAAGTGGATTTAATATATCTGGCCAAGATAAAATGGAGATACCTTTTCTTGGGAGTATATATGAGCTTTCATACCCTGATTTTCAATTTAAGAATAGAGAGGATGAAGATCGGGAAATTCCATTACCTGAGCAGGTATTAATATTACATTATTTACAGGGCAAAAAGCCCCTTGATATTTATGAGGAATGGATTTCTTATAGGGAAATACCAGGTGCGAGTTTTTATTTTGGGCCATTTACTGCCAGGGCAATAACTCCAATGGTAAAGGTCTTTGGAAATAATTTAGAGCTTTTTGAAAAAAGTTTTAATGTCTTAGGTGGTAAAAAGATAAATGAAGGAGATATTGGATTTCTGTATTACTTTTTTCCTTTTGTGCCTGTTAAATTGATATTGTGGGAAGGAGATGAAGAATTCCCTCCATCTGGAAATATACTCTTTGATGCGAGTATATCAAATATCCTTTCTCCAGAAGATGTTGCCTGGCTCTCTGGCATGATTGTGTATAAACTAATTGGTATATCGAGAAATCTATAAAAAAGGAGGAAAAGTCCCTGATGGATGTAAAAAAGGTCTATTATATTGAAGGCGATGGAATAGGCCCTGAAATATTTAGGGCAGCCAAAATGGTAATTGATAGGGCGGTTGAGGTAACCTTTGGGGGAACAAAAAGGATTGAGTGGATAGAACTACTTGCAGGTGAAAAGGCGTATAAAGAAACAGGTTCATATCTTCCTGAAGAAACACTCAAGACACTTAGAGAAGATGCCAAGGTAGCTATAAAAGGTCCTTTGACCACCCCTGTAGGCACGGGTTTTAGGAGTCTAAATGTGACACTTAGACAGACCTTTGATTTATATGCCTGTATTAGACCTGTTCGTTATTTTAAAGGATTAGAGACACCTGTAAAACATCCAGAGCTGGTAGATATGGTTATTTTTAGGGAAAATACAGAAGATGTGTACGCTGGGATTGAGTGGGAAGCCAAAAGCCATGAAGCGAAGAAGTTAATTGAATTTATGAAAGATGAATTAGGTGTGGATGTTGACGATAGTGCAGCAATAGGTATAAAGCCCATCACTGAAAAGGGGTCAAAGAGGCTTATTAGAAAGGCCATTAGATATGCCCTAGAGAATAAGAGAAAAAGCGTTACCTTTATGCACAAGGGTAATATAATGAAATTTACAGAAGGGGCATTTTTTAAGTGGGGCTATGAGGTTATGGAAGAAGATGAGTTTAAAGGATTTTGTGTTAAAGAAGGTGATGAGGGTAAGGTTGAGGGCAAGGTTATAATAAAAGATAGGATAGCTGATAATATGTTCCAGCAGGTTTTAACCCGTCCAGCAGAATACGATGTAATTGCCACGACTAATTTAAATGGAGATTATATATCAGATGCCCTGGCAGCTCAGGTAGGGGGACTTGGTTTGGCTCCTGGGGCAAACATTGGAGATGATCTGGCATTATTTGAGCCCACCCATGGTTCAGTTCCTAAAAGAGCTGGGACTGATACAGCCAATCCATGTAGTTTGATATTATCTGGTGGAATGATGTTAGAATACATGGGATGGAATGATGCCTCTTTTAAGATACAAAAAGCTATTGAAAGGGCTATTTTTAAAAAAGAAGTAACTCAGGATCTGGCAAGGCTTATGGATGGGGCAAAGGTTGTGGGATGTAAGAGATTTGGGGAAATTATAGCAGAAAATATAGAGTAACAGTAGGATGGCCTGGGTTTGTTATTTACAAACTTAGGCCGTATAATTTTCATGAAAAGGCTACCTCAGTAAGGAGGCAAGTGGTGTGAACATAAAGGAGAGAATGAAATATAGCCAGTACGAGAGTATAATTATAGACTTTGTAGAAAAAGGAGGAACTATAGTTACTTATACTAGAGATAATAATCTCATTAAGATCCTTAATAGGTTATTATACAAACAATTAGGGATAAAAAAGAATTGTTTAATATCGTGTTATTCAAAAAAAGAACTTGTTTCCAGGATTAATGCGGAACTTAAGGCAGAACATAGAGTGGTCTTATTTTTAGATAGGATTTTTGATGGGGCCCAGACTACAAATTTATTGAGTTTTGTAAAAGAGACCTATAAAGAAAAAGTGCTTATTATAATGTTGACCAATGAAGTGGAAAAAGAAGTCTTAATAAGATTTTACGAAATGGGGGTCAATAATTTTATAACAAGACCCTATAGCATGAATACCCTTATAGAAAAGATTGCCTTTACAGTGAAGCCGCCAACTAAACTTGGAGAGATGATAGAAGAGGCAAAGGACTATTTAAAAAAAGATAAATTAGAACAAGCCTTAAATAAATGTGAAGAGATACTCAAGATAAAGCCAAATAGTGCAGCGGCCTTGATGATCAAGGGGGATATTTACAAGAAAATGGGCGAAGTAGAAAAGGCCAAAGAGTGTTATTTAAAGGCACATAATGATTGGAAACTTTATTTAGAACCCTTAAAGAGACTAGTTGAAATAAGTAAAGAGACAGGTGACAAAAAGTCCCTTTTAAACTATCTAAAAAAATTAGACAAACTTAGCCCCCTCAATGTGGAGAGAAAAGTGGAAATAGGAACTGTTTCTCTGGAATTGGGAAATAGAGAAGAAGGGGAGAAATATTTAGATAGTGCCATAAAGCTTGCCACAAAACAACTAAAGGAAGAAATAGGAACTCTCGCCTTAAAAATCGCAGATACACTTATGAATATAGATTCATCTCTGGCAGAAAAATATTACCGAAAGGCACTTGATGTTAAAAAGACCCTTGATGCTAGTGACATAGAGACTTTTAATAGGCTTGGAATTTGTCTCAGACAACAGAAAAAGCCCAAATTGGCAATAGAGGAATATAAAAAGGCCTTAAAAATAGATCCCGCTAATGAGAGGATTATGTATAATATGTCAATGGCATATTTAGAGGCAGGGGACGTGGAAAAGGCTAAAGGAATACTGAAGGTGCTCCTTAGAAAAAATCCTGATTTTGGCGAGGACAATGAGGTGGTGTTATATAATATGGGCATGATTTTCTATAAGGCAAAAGAGATAGAGAAGGCAATAGAATTTTTTAAAAAGTCCCTAAAAGCAAATCCAGATTACGAGTTACCGAAAAAAGTTTTAAATAAAATTTTGAACAAAAAATAATTTTAAGTTTAAGAATTTTTCTTTACTTTACTTCTAATCCAGTTGAGAAGATATGGTTCTTTACCTTGTGAGCGGGGTCTGTAAAATTTTTTTTCCTTTATATCATCTGGTAGATATTGTTGTTTAACCCAGGAGCCTTTGTATGCATGGGGGTATTTATAGCCTTTGCCATATTCTAACTCTTTATCCAGTGGTGTTGATGGGTTCCTAAGATGCAAAGGGACTTCCAATATACCTTTTTCCTTTATTAAACTTTGAGCCTCTAAGTATGCCCTATAAGATGAGTTACTCTTAGGCGCAAGGGCAAGATAAATAACAGTTTCAGACATGGGAATAAACCCTTCTGGCATGCCGATTAATTCCACTGCATGGTAACATGAAGTTGCCAAGGTAAGTGCATAAGGATCTGCAAGTCCAATATCTTCTGATGCAGAAATTATGAGTCTTCTACAAATAAACCTCGGGTCTTCTCCAGATTCAAGCATACAGGCAAGGTAATATACTGCTGCATCTGGATCGCTTCCCCTAATAGACTTTATAAGTGCAGAAGCCAGATGATAATGTAGATCTCCCTGCCTGTCTCCCTGTATAACCCTTTTGGGAAGGACCTCTTCTATTTTATCAATTGCTAGATCAGAGGGATCAATGTCTTTTACAAATTCCAGTATATTTAAAAGGCTCCTTGCATCTCCCATTGAGATATTAACCAGATACTCAATGAGATCTTCAGGGATTTCAATGGATAGTTCTTCTATTCCCTTCTTAGCAATTTTTTTTAAGTCCTCTTTTTTTAGGGGGTTTAGTTTTAGCACATGAAGCCTAGATAAGAGTTGTCTTGTCACTGAAAAGGAAGGATTTTCCGTGGTTGTTGCAAAGAGTCTAATTTTACCTTTTTCAAGTATAGGTAAAAATAGATCCTGTTGCGTCTTAGAAAACCTGTGGATTTCGTCAAGTATGAGTATATCTGCATCTTGGATGCGGCCTTTTATTTCAGATACTCCTGTTTCTGGGGCGCTTAGGTGTACAACATTAGAAGAAAATCTTTTTGCAAGGATTGTAGCTAACGTGGTTTTTCCACAACCTGGTGGGCCAAAGAAAAGTATGTTGGGAGGAACACTTGCCTTAAGAAAGGTCTCTATGCTTTTTTTTATCTGTTCCTGTCCAATAAAGTCTTCTAATTTGCTTGGTCTAAGTCTCTCATACAGGGGAGGAGAATTTTCTTTCACTGCAATTTACTCCCATATTCCTGAAATAGTTCCATTACACTTTTTGCATTTGCCTTTGTATAGATTTAATATTTCACAACTAAATCCAATCCTTCTAATTAGAGGGGCTCCACATTCTGGACAATAGGTATTCTCTCTGTCATTGTGTGGGACATTTCCAAGATATACATATTTTAACCCAATCTCTTTGCCAATTTCATATCCCATCTCCAGGGTAGATATAGGAGTGATGGTGGTGTCTAGGAGTTTATAATCAGGATGAAATCTGGATAAGTGCCAGGGCACATGGTCTCCAAGCTCATTGTATATGAATTTGGCAATGTTAGTTAACTCTTGTTTAGAATCATTTTTCCCTGGAATTATCAGGGTGGTAATTTCCACAAACCAGCCATATTTTTTCATAAGAACAAGGTTTTTTAAAACAGGTTTTAATCTTCCATCACAAAGATTTTTGTAAAAATCATCAGAAAAAGACTTTAGATCTATATTTGCTCCATGGATTAGATCCTTTAATCTGTAAATGGCCTTCTCGCTCATAAATCCATTGGAGACAATGACATTTTTTAGCCCGTTTTTAATTGCCTCTTTAGCAGTATCTTCCACCAATTCAAAGAATATTGTGGGCTCAGAATAGGTAAAAGATATGGATTTACAATTGTATGAGATTGCAGCACTTACTAATTTTTTTACAGATACCTCTTCTCCTTGAATTAATTGATTTAATTTAGGAGGTTGGGAAAGGGTGTAGTTTTGACAAAATACGCAGGAGAAATTGCATCCCATTGTGCCAAGGGAAAAGGTCTTAGTTCCTGGGAGAAAGTGGTAAAGGGGCTTTTTTTCTATTGGGTCTATGTTTATCGCAGCTACTTTATCATACACTAAAGTATAGAGCTCTCCATCTCGATTTTCCCTTACTCCACATCTTCCCCGCTCACCTGGTTTTAATACACAAAAGTGGTTGCATAGCTCACACTGAACAACACCTTTTTTTCCTTGAATTTCCTTCCATAGTCTTGCTGGAGTCATATTCCCTCCTCATTTTAATCCATTGCTATTTTTTATCACCAGAGATATTTTTTCATACAGTATAGTTACAGTCAAGGTGCTTAAGCCAAATTTAATCTGGTTATTTTAGCTTGAGAGGCGTTGAAATATAGGCTATTTTCCTTGCATGAGGTGTGTAGTAGCAGTTCCGCCAATAGAAGATTTTTATTATACGCCCCATAGGGGGAGTTTTTTAGGTGCACATATAGTTAATTCTATATTGAAAGAGCATGGATATGAATCTCATTTAATTTGTTTTCCAAATCTTTATAAAAAACCCAAAAAAATACCCCTTCCAAAAGAGATATCATATTTGTCAGATTTTATTGTTAATAAAGAAACTGGCCCAATATCTTTCTTTTCTTCTTATAAAAGGTTTGGTCCAGATTATAAAGATGCAGCTCATATTGTGAATAGTTATAAACCAGATATTGTATTTATTTCTTGTTTTGCCTTTTGTTATGCAATGTCCAGTATATATCTTGCAGAAGAGATAAAGAAGATTGATCCTGGAATTGAGATTGTTTTAGGTGGTACAGGGGCGTCTGTTTTCCCTGAATATTATGAAGACACTGGTTTTTTTGATGATATATTAATAGGACTAGCAGAGCATGTATTGACAAATTTTTTGGGTATGCCAAAAAAAGATAAACCAGTGCCAGCATTGGTTAAAACAAAAACAACAAAGAAGTGGAGATATTATTCTTCTTATTTAACAAGGGGATGCCCAAGAAATTGTAAATTTTGTTCAGTCCCCATGTTGCATGGAAGAAAGCTTGAGACAATAGATAAATATATTTTAGAAAATAAGATTAAAGAAATTGATTCTAAAAAGGGTATATTTTTAAATTTTGAAGATGACAATGTATTGTATAAATGGAACTTTTTTATTGAATCTTTAAAAGAAATCAAAAATATCAACAAAGATATTATGTTTTCTTGTGAAAATGGAATAGATTATAGGTTGTTAGATGAGAGAAGATTAAATGAACTTATCAATCTTGGATTTAGACAATTTAATTTTTCAATTGGTACAACATCAAAAAAAATTGCACTGGAGCAGGATAGGACTGTTGATCTATCTAGACTAATGTCTTTAACTGAGATCCTGGATAAAAAACAGATACAAGCAATTGTTTATTTTATATCAGGATTTCCCAGAGAAAGTATAGAAGATGCTATTTTTAATTTGATTTTATTAAGTGGACTTGGGAAAAATGTGAGGATAGGGTTGTCTTTATTTTATCCAATACCAGGGATTCCTGGTTTTGAAAACAAAGACCAATTTAAAAAAATAAGCCCAATTCTCCTTTGTTCATCTTCAGCTTGGCCCTGGAACAATTCTCTGTCAACTGAAGATATGATAACCTTATTTAGATTAGTTAGGCTTGTAAATTTAACCAAGAGAAAGGATTTAGATAATTTTTATGCTGAACTTATAAAAAGGTGTTTTAAGGAGAAAAGGTTATACACCCTTGTAAGAGGAAAGGAAAATCCTGTTGAAGTTGGTTGTTATAATAAATATATGGTAAAGCTCTTTTTTGATGGAATAAAAGAAGATTTGTGGAGTTAGATTATGAAGAAATTTAGCTTTGTATTTATTTTGTTTATGTTTGTGGCTCATGTATATGCAAAAAAAGGAATAATGGAGCTTAGCTTGCCAAAGGAACCTGTTAATATGTCAGCAAAAAGGATAAAAGTTAATAACAATAAAAATATTGTGGAGGCTTTTGGTAATGTATATCTCTCATCATCACATTATAAAATACGTGCAGACTATGCAAGATACGAAAAAAAAGAAAAAAAGGTATATTTAAAAGGTAATGTCTTTGCAACCTGGGATAAAAATAATATATATGCAAAAGAACTTTTAGTATATGTATCAAATTCAACAGGTTGGATTAAAGGTGGTGATATATTCTATGCAGTGCCCCATTTATATTTTAGGGGGAAAAAAATTGATAAGACAGGGAAAAATACCTTTGCATTTAAAAATATAGAAGTAACAGGTTGTGATTCAGATGTACCAGATTGGTCATTTTTTATTAAAAGAGGCAATATAGAAGATGATGGAGAGGCGCGTCTATATCATATAAAATTTAAAATAAGGGATCACAGCATATTATATTTTCCTTATTTGCAGTTGCCAGTACTTATAAAGAGAAAATCAGGATTTTTGATTCCTGAATATTCTTCTTCGTCCATAGATGGAACTGGTCTGATTCTTCCATATTATCTTGTTTTATCCCAAGAACAGGACATCACCTTTTACCCAGGTTATTTAAGCAAGAGGGGAAAGTATATGGGAATGGAATATAGATTTACGCCCAATGTTCAAACCAGAGGGTACTTTATGGTCAGCTATTTAAAAGACAAAATCCAATATGATACAGAATCAGACGCCCCAGCTGGTTATGGTGACGATGGATTGATAAGGCCCAATAAAAATAGATATTGGATTAGGGGTAAATTAGATGGCTATGTTATATCGCCTGATCTGGAGCTTAAATTAGATATTGATTATGTATCTGACCAGGATTTTTTGCGTAAATTTGATTCAGGATATCTTGGCTTTGACAAGAGTAGGGAGCAATTTCTGGATGTATTTGGCAGGGATATAAATAATAAAGACGATCTTTTAAGGAAGAATACAATCTTATTAAATAAGGGATTCGATATTGGCGATTTATATCTGAAGGCTGAGTATTATGAAAATTTAAGATATAAAAATCACAACCTTGATCCTGTTTTAGATCCTACAGCCCAGCGTGTTCCTGAGATTGGCTTTAATGTTTACAAAATGCCAGTTTTTGGAGGT
>JAMOQN010000075.1 GCA_027063985.1 Desulfohalobiaceae bacterium | reverse complement strand
ATGCAAAATGAATTTGTCAGAGATATAAATGCATATCTAGATCCAGATAAGGCAGGACTTATTCCTTTAGAGCCCTTAGATCCAGACAAAATAAGGGATTTTGATGAACTTTTGCTTGCCATGTCCAAAACTGCCTTTGGAGGAAGACAGCTAGGAGAGGCATTGGACGTTCTTGAAACAATGGTAAGGGATCCAGAATGCCATGTAGTAGCTACTTTTTCTGGCGCCATGACTGTTGCCAAGATGGGAAAATTGATATGTAAAATGATTGATGAAGGCTGGGTGCAATCTATTATCTCCACTGGTGCACTTATGGCCCATGGATTTATTGAAGCAATTGGAATGAAGCACTATAAATATCAATTTGGTGAAATGGACGATAAAGAACTATGCAGGGCTGGTTTAAATAGGGTGTATGATACATTGGAGCCTGAGAAAAATTTTATTCATTCTGAAACTGTTGTAAGGGAAGTTTTTAAAAGGTTAAAAGAGAAAAAATACCTATGTTCTTATCTAATTTGCAGGGAGCTGGGCAGATATTTACATGAAAATTATAAGGACTCAGGAATTTTAAAGAGCGCCTATGAAAAAAATGTACCAGTGTACATACCTGCATTTACAGATTCAGAGCTGGCACTTAGTATTGCATGTAATTTTCTTGCTGAAAATCCAAGTCTGGCAGAAGAATTTGATCCTGAGAAGTTGCCATTTGTATTTAATCCCTATATGGATTTATTTCATTATACAAAAAGGATATCAAATGCAAAAAAAATAGGCATATTCACAATTGGAGGAGGCGTTCCCCGTAATTGGGCACAACAAGTAGGGCCATTTTTAGAAATGAGTCTCCAGCAATTTCCTGAGTTAAAGTGGGAAATTAAAAGATTTCACTATGGGGTGAGGATATGTCCAGAACCAGTTCATTGGGGAGGACTATCAGGTTGTACATACGAAGAAGGCATTTCATGGGGAAAATTTGTGCCAAAAGATAAAGGGGGAAAATTTGCAGAAGTTTTATGTGATGCAACAATAGCCTGGCCTATTTTAATCCTGGCACTTGATAGAAGATTAAAAAAAGACAAAAAAAGGGGATAAAAATGGCTAAGGCAGAAGGATTAAAACTCCCATTTAAAGGACAAGAACACATTAGAACAGATTTATTGGAAACCTTTGATTTTGATGGAAAAGACGAATATATAAAAACAGAAACAAAAGAATTTATAGCAGTATGTCCCTTTAGTGGCCTTCCTGATGTTGCAAGGGTAATAATTGAATATTATCCAGAGGGTGGCAAGTGCGTTGAACTCAAGTCTTTAAAATACTATATGGTGAGCTTTAAAGATGTTGGAATATATCAGGAAGAGGCAACAAAGAGGATATATGAAGACTTAAAAAAAGTATTGGAGACAAATAGGCTTAAAGTTACTACAATTTACAATATCAGAGGTGGTTTTAAGACCACGGCTGTTTGTGGAACATTAGAGGGGTTAATGGGTTGATGGGTTAGAGGGTTGAGGGTTAAGAGTTGGACTCAATAAACCCACAAACTCAATAAACACTGTAGGAATAGGGAGTATGAACAATTTTCCTGCCTATTGTAATTCTACCTCCATGGGGATTTTGCCCCATGTAGATGAAAAAAAGGCACTTAATCTTGCACTAAGTTTGGATATACCATTTTGGCCACAGCTCCCTTTAAAGGATTTTAGGGACGATATGTGGGCCCAATTTTCCAGAGACTTTCCAGGCATTATAGTGGATTTTGAAAACAAAAAAGTCCGTTTGAATAAAACCAAATTTTATGAAGAATTAAATGATTATTCCTTAAAAATGGATGATATTTCTTCATTTGAAATAAAAGAAGAACACAGCACCACCTTTTATAAATTTTTAGAAATGGATCTATCAACCTATCCAGCTATCAGGGGGCAGGTTACAGGGCCACTTAACCTTGGGTTCAGGATCTTGGACGAAGAAAATAAACCTATTATCTATCACGACGATATAAGGGAACTTTTGTTTGATTTTGTTAAGAAAAAAATACTCTGGCAATATAATAAACTCAAAGAAAAGAATAAAAATGCTTTTATATGGATTGATGAGCCTGGCATTGCATGGACCTTTTCCTCTTTTTCTGGCTATAATGATATCCAGGCAAAAAATGATTTGACTGACCTGTATTCTGATTTTCCAAGACCTAGAGGACTCCATCTTTGCATAAACGTTGATATGGATTATCTCACTGACTTTGATATTGATATACTCTCCTTTGAAGCCTATCAAATGGAAATATTAACTAAGTCTGCTGCATGTTCCCTTGGAAAATTTTTAGGCAAAGGAAAAATAATTTCATGGGGGATCGTTCCAACTGTATCTGTATTTTTGGATAAGGAAACCCCGGATACATTAACAGAGAAGGTAATTCATTATATGAAACAGATTGAGATGTACGGAGGAGTTTCATCAGAGCAAGTTGCCAGACAATCTTTAGTTGCTCCAGCAAGATGCTGCCTGAAAAATGCTGACTTAACAGACCTCAAAAAAAATCCCCATCACAGAATAGAGGAAATTGAGCAGGGAATTGAAGAAGAATTAGTGGAAAAGGCAATTGAATATACCATTGAGATCTCTAGAAAATTGAAAAAAAGGTTTGGATTTTTGTAATGGTTGAAGTGGTTGTTGAGAAATTAATATGGAGGGGAAGGGGATTAGGACGCCTCTTATCTGGCAAAAGGGCAATTATCCTCCCACCAGTGCTTCCTTCAGAGAGGATTTTGGGAAAAATCACAAAAGAAAAAAAGGACTACGTGGAAATAGAACCTGTTAAAATATTAGCTCCCTCTAAGTACAGAAGACCACATCCATGTGCTTTGTCCCATGAATGTGGGGGATGTAGATTTGGCATAATTCAAGATGAGTATGAATTAAAGCTAAAAAAAGAGATCTTTATAAAGGAATTTCAAAGGTCTCTGGGCAAAGATTTCTACCCTTATTCTGATAAAGATATAAAAGTATTTCCATCCCCTGTAAAATGGGGTTATAGATGGAGAGGGCAGGTCTTTATTTTAAATGGAAAACCA
>JAMOQN010000074.1 GCA_027063985.1 Desulfohalobiaceae bacterium | reverse complement strand
AGGAGACGCATAGATATGTATGCGTCTCCTGATAAAAATTATGCAGGTTGATCAGATGGGACTTCGAATATTGGTAGATATGTTACAATTAATTTATATAAAAACAGACCCAGGGATACTAATCCCACTGAAATTGCTATCTCTTGCCAGGATGGAAAATAAAATCCACCCATAGTTGATTCTGTCAAAAATACCACATCAAATCTGTAGAGCAAAATACCAAAAATCACAAGGGAATGGAAGAAAAGAAGAAAAGGCACAGAGTGTCGAATGGTCTTACTACTTAAAAATATCATAGGTACCAATACACATAGTCCCATTTCTATTATAAATAGAATACTAGCAGCATCTCCTGCAAATATATAGTGTATTTTTCCATGTACACCAATATCAACTAATCTGCATATAAAATATACCAAAAGGGCTATTGAAGCACCTCTACCTAGCCCTTCCAATACATCATATTCATATTCTACGTTCCTCAAATTGGCGCCCAATATGGTCTCAATGGATACCATGGAAATCCCAGCACATATAGCAGAAAGAAAGAACCAGTGGTGCATCATATGAGAATACCACAGAGGATGTAATTTATGTGGCTCAAGTAAAAATAACCCTCCCAATGAGGATTGGTGCCCATATGATAACATTATCCCCAAAATAACAAGGCAAAATACAACTGGTTTTTGTTCCAGAAAATCCTTTAGGCCCGTTAAAATGTTTAATCTCTCTAAGAGCCATGGTAAAAATTCTAAAGTCAAAACAGTGGTATAGGTGGTTACACAAATAACTATCTCAAACATAACTGAATGTGGATTCCAGAAAAAGAATGGGTGCCAAAAGGCAAAAGGCTTACCAATATCTAAAAACAGTCCTATACAAACCAGCACATAACCAAGAAATGCAGTCAATGTAGCTGCACGGGCAATGGATTTATATTTATCCCAATTTGCTATATATGCAGCAAAGGTAACAGTAAACCCTCCCGCAGCAAGGGCCACTCCTGTCATTACATCAAAGGCGATCCAGAGTCCCCAGGGATGGGTATCGCTTAAATTCGTGGTTGGACCAAGTCCAACGGCCAGCCTGTATAGCATAATAATGACGCCTATTACACTCAAAATAAGCAAGATATAAGTCCTGGGTGTAAAAAATTTCTGTTTTATATTCACACCATTATCCATCTTGCCCCTCCTTTGACTTTGTCCTGTTCCTAAAATATGCAATACCTGCTAAAATTGCCAAAAGACCTGCTTCTTCCAACAAGACTGTAGAAAGATCGTGTTTCCATGTAATCGCAGGATATGGTTGTTTGAGTACCTTTTCATTAAAGCCCAATTTTTCAAAAGGCACGTCAGATATATACAACCAGGATGTGCCACCAGCCTCTTCAAGACCATAAATATGGTTCACATACTTTCCAGGCTCTTTGTTTATGCGTCTTTTTGCCTCTGCAACAACCTTTTCATAATCATCAAAATACATAACATCTTTAGGACAGGCTGTAACACACATAGGCTTTAATCCCATCTCAATCCTATCTGCACAAAAATCACACTTCCTAACCCATGGATTTGTTGTGTCCCATTCATATTTTGGAATTTGAAAAGGACACGCAATTATACAATACCTGCATCCTATACACCTCCACTGATCATACACAACCGCCCCATCCTTCAATTTTTTCAAGGCTCCTACTGGACATGCTGAAACACATGCAGGGTCTATACAATGAAAACATTGGTGTTTTACAAAATACCATACAGGAGCATACTCCTTTCCTTGATCCAGAAAATCTATAAAAGTATAGCACTTAGAGTCAAGATTTTGAGGATTTGTGTATTCTCCTCTCATTTCTTCATAAGTAGCGGGTAGAGAGTGCCATTCCTTACATGCCACCTGACATGAACGACACCCTATACACCTCGTTATATCTACTAAAACAGCTTTGGCCATTTTTAAACCCTCCTGCCACAATAAAGATTATAGCTTCTTTATATTTACCATAAACGCCTTTGTTTCAGGTATTAAAGTATTTGGATCTCCTGTTGTTGGACTGAGTAGATTTGCGCTATCTCCTCCCTTTCCACCTTCTGGGAATTCCCATCCAAAATGCCATGTAGTACCTACCTGATGAACCTTTTTCCCCATAATAATAAAGGGCCTGAGTCTATTTGTAACCACTGCCTTTGCAACAATTTTACCCCTTGCACTTTCAATAAGCACCTTATCACCATCTTTAATACCCTTTTGGTCAGCAAGCTCTTCATTAATCTCAACAAAATTCTGTGGCATGAGCTCCAAAAGCCATGGAACATGCCTTGTCATACAACCTGTTTGCCAGTGTTCAGTCACCCTGTAGGTAGTACAGATATAAGGATATGTCTCACTTGCGTTATACCAGATATCGGGATCCTTTTGGGAGAGGTTTTCCTTTCTGCACAAAAGGGGTAGTGCAGGATTTATTCTATATTTGTTTTTGGGAATTGGGTTAAATTTTAATGGACTCTCTAGTGGCTCGTAGTGTTCAGGAAATGGCCCATCTTTACGTCCAGATCCAAATATAGACGCTACTCCGTGAGGCTTCATAATAAATGCTTTTTTGGTCTTTTTATTAATTGTTCCATCGGGATTTTTAATGGGTGGCCATCCTCCATCTGGCACATCTCCAACCCATTTGTGCCCATTCCACTTGATAACAGGTAATTCTGGATTCCATGGCCTTCCATATTCATCCACAGATGCCCTGTTATACAATATCCTCCGATTTACTGGCCAGCACCATGCCCAATGGGAATATAACCCTAGTCCAGTTGGATCGTCCTTTTTACGCCTGGCCATCATATTCCCTTTTTCAGTATATGAGCCACAATAGAGCCAGTTACCAGAAGATGTGGAGCCATCGTCTTGTAGATATGCAAAGCTGGGTACAAGCGTGCCTTTTTTAAACAATTTTCCTTTTATAACAACATCTTTTAAGAAATACCCATTTATCTCCTTTGCAATCAGGTGAGTATCCATCTCCTTTATTTTTCCATTTTTATCTTTTTCTCCATAATCCCAGCTCAAATTGAGTATAGGCTCAGGACAAACTCCCCCTTCTTTTTCATACAATTTTAACACCCTATAATATAACTCATTTATTATCTCTGCATCGGGTTTTGTGTCTCCAATGGGATCTATAGCCTTATATCTCCACTGTGCCCACCTACCTGAATTGGTGATGCTCCCTTCTTTTTCCACAAAAGACGCGCACGGGAGAAAAAATACCTCTGTTTTTATTTTTGTAGGATCCATCCCAGGACCTCTCCAGAATGATGCGGTCTCATTGTCAAAAAGATTAACAGTCACCATCCAATCTAAATTGCACAATGCCTTTCTCACCTTATTGGAATTTGCACCAGAGCAGGCTGGATTTTGACCCCATGCAAAAAATCCCTTTATTTTTCCATGATACATATTATCAAACATAACAAGCCAGGAAGCATTTTGCCCATCATCCAATTTAGGCAGCCAATGGTATCCAAAATCGTTTTCTTTTGTGGCTTTTTCACCAAAATGTGCCTTTAACAAGCTCACTGAATACTTAGGATAATTTTGCCACCAATTTGCACTATAATCTTCTTTTGTTTTTGGAGTGTATTTGTCATTGTACTCTTTTAGGCTCTGCAAAGATGCCCTAGGTGTCTTTAGATACCCAGGCAGGATATGAAATAATAGACAATGGTCAGTTGAACCTTGAACATTGCTTTCACCCCTAAGTGCATTTACACCACCACCTGCCCTTCCAATGTTTCCAAGAAGTAGCTGAATTATTGCCATTGTCCTGATATTTTGAGTACCCACAGTATGCTGGGTCCATCCCATGGCATACATTATAGTGCCAGCCTTTTTGGGATTCCCAGTGCTGGCAAAGATCTTATAAACCTTTAAAAGGTCTTCTTTAGGGGTGCCTGTAATAGCGGAAACAGTATCTATATCATATCTGGAATAGTGTTTTTTTAAGAGTTGCAACACACACCTTGGATGTTTCATTGTAAGATCTTTCTTTATTTTACCATTCTCATCCTTTTCAAAGGCCCAATAGCTGCGATCATATGAATGGGTCTTTGGATTATACCCAGCAAATACCCCACCTAATTCTTCTGGGAGCTTAAATTTTTCATTCAAAATAAATGGGGCATTTGTATATAATTTTACATACTCTTTGTGGTACAATTCATTGTCTAAAATGTACTTTATCATGCCACCTAAAAATGCAATGTCAGAACCTGAACGAAGTGGGACGTATATATCTGCCTGGGAAGATGTCCTGGTATACCGGGGATCTACGTGAATCAACGTGGCGTTTCTCTCTTCCTTTGCCTTTGTCACCCAACGGAAAGAAATAGGATGGTTTTCTGCTGCATTGCTCCCCATAATCAGGATTACATCAGAATTCTTTAAATCAATCCAGTGATTTGTCATGGCACCACGACCAAACGACTCTGCCAGAGCCGCTACTGTGGCAGAATGTCAGATACGGGCCTGGTGTTCAATATAGATAAGCCCAAGAGACCTCCACCACTTCTGCAAGATAAAACATTCTTCATTGTCAAGGGCTGCACTTCCAACAGCTCCAATACCCTGTGTCCTGTTTACGATTTGACCTTTTTTGTTTGTTTTTTCAAAGGTCTTATCCCTGGTCTGCTTTATCCTTTTTGCAATTTGATCCAGTGCCCAATCCCATTCAACCTCTTTCCACTCAGAAGAATATGGAGCCCTATATTTGGGTTTAAGCTCCCTATAGGGACTATGGATAAGTTGAAGCACTGATGATCCCTTTGGACAAAGACGTCCTTCGTTTATTGGATGATCAGGATCCCCTTCCACATGCACTACCTTTCCATTTTTGGAATAAACCTTAAGACCACAGCCCACGGCACAGTACGGACAAATAGATGTGGTTACTTTGCAACCTTTGAGTTTATTTTTAAACTCCATTGCCTCCACATCAGTGGAAGCAGACACCGCACCAGCACCACCTAGGGCAGCCAATCCAGAAAACTTTAAAAAATCTCTCCTAGAAATACCCATAGGCTTTGCCTCCTGAATTTATATGTTAAAAAGAAACTTTGCCTTCCCGCTGTAATATAAATTCAAAAACCAACTTAAGCTTTTAACATAATACATTAACTTTATATTAAACAACATTAATAGCCTATTTTTTCAATCAAGATTATCAAATAGATATTCATTGTCAAGTAGGTAACAAGATAAAAAAATGCACAAATTGATGTTTACGTGATATAAAAATGGATTTGATAAAATGAAAAAAGTAAGTTGCTATGCACCTGTTGGGAAACACATAGCTAACGTCTTTATCTAGGTTTTGTATGAAATAACCATACCCAATGGGCTGGAGCTGCAACAGAGAAGATAAAGTAGTTATAAGAGGGATCACTTGAGTTTTTTATTACTTATTTGTATATTCCTCAACAAGTACAAACTTCTTGACTTTTCCTGCTGGATTTCTTGGGATATTATCTCTAAATTTGACTACTTTTGGTGCCTTGAAATGAGCCATCCGTTCTTTACAAAAGGCAATTAATTCTTCCTCAGTTAAAGTGACGCCTTTTTTTAAAACCACTACAGCACATACTGCTTCCCCCCAAATTTCGTGAGGAATACCTATTACAGCACAATCGTCTATTAAAGGGTGTGTTAAAATTATCTCTTCAATTTCTGGCGCAAAAACATTTTGTCCTCCTGAAACAATCATATCCTTTTTACGCCCAACCACATATAGATAACCATCTTCATCAAAACGACCTAAATCTCCAGTATGAAACCATCCATTTCTAACAACTAACGCTGTTTTTTCAGGATCTTTAAAATAACCAGTAGTAGCTCCTGGACCGCGCATTACAATCTCTCCAATTTCCTGGATGTCTACCTCTTTGCCTTCCTCATCTACTAAGCGGACATCAACTCCTGTAACAGGGACTCCAACTGAAGAAGGCTTTTTCCTCTTCATCTCTGGACTGATTTGAGTTATAATGGCTGTTTCTTGCAAACCATAATATTCATAAATATTGGGACATATCCTCTTTTGAGTATTTTCATAGACAGACAATGGCAGAGGAGATCCAGCAAAGACTATTCCACGTAGAGAAGAAAGATCATATTTATTTGTATCAGGATAATGAAGAATCATTTGGGCCATGGTGGGAACCAAATTTACTATTGTAACCTTCTCTCTTTGAACGGTTTCCAAGAAGGAATGTGGTTTAAAATTTAAAGTAATAAGAGTTGCTCCTTTTAATACGGACATAACTGTCCATGCAAAACCAACCCGCCCATACATTGGAAATACAACCAATATATTATCTTCAGATGTTACTCCAAATCCGTCAAATTGGAACGGTAGAGCTACTGCATTATTATAATGGGTGAGTATATATGCTTTTGGCAGGCCTGTTGTACCTGATGTATAATTCAAATATTGAGGATCCTCTTCATAAACCTCTATTTCTGGTTCTGAACTAGGATATCCTGTAACCAATTTTTCATAAGAGATTGCGAAAGAAGGGCAATTCTCTCCTACACAAACAAAAGAGGAGACAGTAGGGAGATCAGGACGTATTTTTTCTAATACATCCTTAAATTCTTGGCCAAAAATAAAAGCTTTTGGTTCACAAAGATTAGCCAACTCTTTTATTTCCCCAGCCGATAACCTATAAACCTGCGGAGCAGCCACTGCCCCTATCTTAGCCAAGGCAAAATATGTTTCTACAAATTCTATGCAATTATATAACAACACCGTTACAAAGTCGCCCTTTCTAACACCTGCTTTTATTAGACCATTAGCCAAACTGTTTATATGCATATTTAATTCTTTATATGTATATCTAATATTGCGATCCCCATCGACCACTGCTATTTTTTCTGGATAGCGAATACTCGATGACCTTATAAAATCTCCAATAGTCACAGTGTGTAATGCTTTCATAAAAAACTCCTTTTTTATCTCTTAAAATTTGGCTTTCTTTTTTCAAAAAATGCATTTACACCTTCTTCAAAATCAGGATTACACAATGATGTAACCTGAAAATAGGCCTCAACATCAAGCTGTGTTCTTAAATCATTTTTATAGCTCATCTTGAGTAGTGTCTTAATCTTTTGCGTAGCATCTATTGGACCATAAGACAGCCTCTTTGCAAGGCGCATGGTTTCTTCCTCTAATTTATCTGCAGGAAAAAGTTTATTAAAAATTCCAAGCTCATAAGCCTCTTTTGCATCTATTATCTTGCCTGTTAAAGCTAATTCACATGCCTTGTTATATCCTATTTTCCTTGGCAAATACCATGTACAACCTGCATCTGGAACAGCGGCAATGTGTACAAAATTAGGGGCAAATTTGGCATCTTCTGATGCATAAACAATATCGCAGACCAAAATCAAAGAAGTTCCTGCACCTACTGCCACACCATTCACTGCCCCTAGTATAGGCTTTTTCAACCTCTCAAACCCAAGTACCATCTGATTGGCCAAATCCATGATCTCTTTTTTGTGCAAAACCTCTTTTGATTCCATGAGCCAATTTATATCCGCTCCAGCACAAAATGCATTTTGTGACCCTGTTAACACAAGCACTCTAATATTTTTGTCTCTATTTACCTTATCCAGAGCATCTATACACTCGAGCAGCATATCCTTATTAATGGCATTTAAAATCTCAGGCCTATTGAGTTTAATCACTGCTACATCAAACTCATTTACATCAAAGATAATAGTTTTGTAATTCATTTAAATATTTGCTCCTTTCTCTCCTCCCATTATCAAATGGGAGGAGCTAAGGGTTAAACTTAATGATATCTCCTTTTATTTTATGCCACTCTTCTCTCCCTTCCTTTCCAATATTTGTCTCTAATTACACGCTTTAAGATCTTGCCCGCGCCACTTTTTGGAAGTTCTTCCACAAAATCAATTGATTTAGGCACTTTATAAGAAGCTATATGCTGTTTACAAAAATCTATTAATTCTTTCTCATCCACCTCTTTTCCAGGTTTCAACACAACAACTGCCTTAACAACCTCTCCCCACTTTTCATCTGGGGCACCAACCACTGCTACCTCTAACACAGCAGGATGTTTATATATAACTGCTTCCACCTCTACTGAATAAATATTTTCACCCCCACTTATTATCATATCTTTAGCACGATCTACAATATAAATGTAATTATTTTCATCAATTCTCGCCAGGTCTTGGGTCCAATACCATCTATCTCTGAGAACTTCTTCTGTCTGCAAAGGTTTTCCCCAATACCCAACCATTATGTTATCTCCCCTAGCAATCACTTCTCCTACGCCACCTGGTGCCACGTCATTTCCGTTTTCATCTACAACCCTCACTTCCACACCAATGGCCTGTCTGCCTGCAGCAGAGAGTAACTCGGGCTTTTTATGGTCTTCGGGCAACAAAATTGTTAAAATTGGACCAGCTTCTGTCATCCCATATAGTTGAATAAAATCGCAATCAAAAACATCTATTGCCCGTTTCAAAACATCAGGAGCAATAGGAGATGCTCCATAAAATACTATTCTCATACTACTAAAATCGTACTCCTTGACTGCAGGATGATTTATTACCATATTAATCATTGTAGGGACTAATAATGTACATGTGACTTTTTCTTTTTGAATGGCCTCCATAACGGCAAGTGGCTCAAACCTCTTTACTAAAACATGGGTTCCCCCTACCAATGTAACTCCAAAATTGACAGCTCCATCTGCTAAATGGAACATCGGAGCTGCATGCAATGCAATATGATCCCCTCTCATCCCTGTGGTAAGGATTAAGTGCACTGCATTGGAGATAATATTTTTATGACTTAACATAACGCCCTTTGCCTTACCAGTGGTACCTCCAGTATAATAAATACCAAACAAATCTTGTTCTTCAACTTCAGCAACATAAGGCTCTGCATTAATCAAATCATCGTATTTAATAACTCCCTCAAAGGGCGGATCACCATAAGTGCAAACAAAATGTTTAACATTAATTTCATTTTTTATTTTCAACACAGTATCTGAAAAATCAGGATCAAATAACAATACAGAAGCTCCCGAATCATTTATTTGATAAATTAATTCCTGAGGGGAGAGACGTAAATTGAGGGGAACAAGAATATATCCGCCAGCACTAAGACCGTAATATAAATCATAATAAATGTAGCTGTTATACATCATATTAGCTATTCTTGCACCTTTTTTTACTCCTAACTTTTTTAATCCCCCAGCAAGTCTCTTTGCCCTATCATATACTTGAGCATAAGTATATCTAACATCATTATCTACATCTATCACTAATTCTTTATTTGGATTTAATTTTACCCAATGCTCTAATGTTTGCAAAAGATTTCTCATCTCTCCCTCCTCCTTTTCTTTATATCTCTCTTTATCATGCCTAACCCACGTCCACAAACGTGAGTTAGGCATAGTGATTTAATTCCACAGCTAAGCCATTATTTTGGAGTCATTCTAATGGCACCATCAAGTCTTATGGTCTCTCCATTTAGCACTGGATTTTCTATAATATGCTTAACCAGCATTGCATACTCCACTGGTTTACCCAGCCTTTTTGGAAAAGGAACCATTTGTCCAAGGGATTGTCTCACCTTTTCAGGAAGACCAGCCAGCATGGGGGTATCAAATATCCCAGGAGCTATTGTAAGCACACGTATCCCGTACTCTGCAAACTCCCTTGCCATTGGCAAAGTCATACCAACAACTCCACCCTTTGAGGCACTGTAAGCTGTTTGACCAATTTGTCCTTCAAATGCAGCAACAGAAGCGGTATTCACTACAACACCCCTTTCTCCATCTTCATTTGGCTCATTTTTAACCATTTTTACAACTGCCAATCTTGTTACATTAAAGGTTCCCACTAAATTTACTTGAATGATCTTATTAAAATATTCAAGGGATACAGGGTTGCCATCCTTTCCTATAACCTTTGCAGGGGTACCAATTCCAGCACAATTTATAACAAAATGTATCTTTTCAAAAGAATCAATTGTCTTATCTATTGCCGCTTGAACACTCTCCTCGCTTGTAACATCAGTTTTCACAAAAATAGCACTATCTCCAAGCTCTGACGCAGTTTTTTCTCCTGTGTCCTCTGCAATATCCAAAAGGGCTACTTTCGCACCATTTTTAACTAAGATTTCTGCTGTAGCCTTCCCAAGTCCAGAACCTCCCCCAGTAATAATTGCAACCTTGTCTTTTATCTCCATTGAACTACCTCCTTTTTTAGATTTTTTTTAATTATTCTACCAAGCTAAACAAAAGGGCTATACCTCCACCACCAGAATATTTATCTCCTGGGACTTCTTTATACCCTATTTCTACCTCCTTTCCTAACAAAAACAGACCTGCTTTTTCTGGGTCAAAATCAAGGTTTCCCATAACTAGTACATCCTCAGGTAACTCTACTATTGCCACTATATAGGGTGGATTGAATCCTTCAGGAGCTACTCTAATCACAGTATAGGTCTTGATTTTTCCCCTTTTGCTAAGTTCTATTTTCTTAAGTTTATTTCCTCCACAATCAGGGCAAAAACTCTTCACGGGAAATATTACCTTTCCACAACCTTCACATTTTAAACCTAGCAACCTACCCTTTTTTATTTCATTGCAAAAATCTTTATAAGTGAGTTCCATATTACCACCCCCGTTTTAAAATGAGGTTACATACTACTGAAAAATCTCCGCCCAGGGTATCTATCATCCCAACCTTTGCCCCATCCACCTGAAACTCTCCAGCCTCTTCTCTTAGCTGTTTTGCAATAGTGTAAACCTGCGCAGCACCAGTGGCCCCAATTGGATGTCCTCTGGCCTTTAATCCCCCAGACGGATTGATAGGTATCTTCCCTCCAATGTCTGTCTCACCCTTGTCCACGGCCTTCCATCCTTGTCCATGTTCAAAAAATCCCAGGCCTTCAGTTGCAATAATTTCTGCAATGGTAAAACAATCATGTAGTTCACAAACATCAATATCATTGGGCGTCATCCCTGCCTGGGCATAAGCCACTTTTGCAGCCTTTTCCCTGGCCTTAATTCGTGGAATATCCTGATCTATGATAGCTCCAGCAGAAGCAAGCCCTGTGCCTGCGACCACCACTGGCTTTTTGCAAATCCTTTTGGCCTTCTCAAGGGTGGTAATAACCACTGCAGCTGCACCATCAGTGAAGGGACAGCAGTCATAGAGTTGCAGGGGATCAGCCACCATGATGCTATTTTTTACATCATCAATAGTAATTACCTTTCTAAAATGGGCCTTTGGATTTTTAGCCCCATTTTTATGGTTTTTTACTGCAATCATGGCCATTTTTTCTTTTAAAACCTCAAGTGGTACCCCATATTCCCTGGAATATAAAATTGCCATCAGCGCAAAGGCCCCTGGAAATGTTATTCCAGCAAATCCTTCAAACCGACTATCACTAGCCATTGCAAAGGTACGGGTTGCAAAGGGAGTACCCATAACAAGAGTCTTCTCTGTTCCCCCAGCTAAAACCGTATCGTACACACCATTTGCTACTGTGAGTACAGCTTCTCGAATAGCTACTGTAGCTGTTGCACATGCACATTCAACTCTAATAGTTGGGATATCCTTAAGTCCTATCACTGAAGCACAAAAAGGAGAAATATTTGCCTGGCCTTCAGCAAAGTCACCAAGACAATTACCAATAAATAGTGCCTCAATTTCTTTGGGACTTAACTGAGCATCCAATAATGCCTCATTTGCCGCATCGCCAAACATCTCAAGTAATGTCTCCTCATGCTTTCCAAAATTAGTCATCCCAACTCCTACTATTGCTACTTCCCGCATAACCTAACCTCCCTTATTTAAATTACCTATTTTTAAATATAGGTTTCCTCTTCTCTATAAATGCCCTCACTCCTTCCTTTTGGTCCTCGGTGGAAAATAAAAATTCAAAGCCCCTGGCTTCACACAATAGAGCGCTTCTAAGAGGAAGATTAATTCCTTCATTAACTACCATTTTCGTTACCTTCAATGCAACACCTGGTTGGTTTAAAAATTTCTTAGCCATATTTTTTGCTTCGTCTAAAAGAGCATTAACAGGGACTACTTTATTTACCAAACCAACACGATAAGCCTCCTTTGCATCAATAGAATCACCACTAAAAAGCATTTCCTTGGCCCTACCCAAACCAATTATCCTGGGTAATCTCTGGGTCCCACCAGCTCCTGGGATTAAACCAAGTTTAATTTCAGGTTGCCCAAACATTGCATTTTCAGCAGCGATTCTTATGTCACATGCTAAGGCCAACTCACACCCGCCCCCTAGAGCCAGGCCACTGACAGCAGCAATTACTGGTTTCCCAAGATCCTCAATTTTATTAAATACAGATTGTACTCGAGTGACAAATTCATGGGCATCCAATGGAGTTTTAATCTCATTGAGAAAAGTTATATCAGCACCAGCAGCAAATACCTTGTCACTTCCAGTTATAATTACAGCACCTATCTCATGATCAGATGAAATCATGTCTAAAACTTTATCAAGTTCATCTAAAAGTTCCTTATTAAGGGCGTTCATCTTTTGAGGCCTATTTAAAGTAATTATTCCTATTTGGTCTTGTTTTTCAAAAATTATGGAATTAAAATCCATTTTTTTCCTCCTTACACCTTATCTTGTTCTTTCAACTTTTTCTTTATATCCTCCCTCAATCTACTCTTTAAAATCTTCCCAACTGGATTGCGGGGTATTTCGTCAATTACCTCCATTCTTTCTGGAAGCTTGTAAACAGCTACTCCTCTTTCCTTCATATAAGAAGTAAGATCCTCCAGCGTCATTTTTACACCTTGCTTTGGCACCACATACACGCATACACGCTCACCCAAAATCTCATCCGGCATAGCCACTGCTGCTACATCTATTACATTTGGATGGCCTAGTAAGATGTTTTCTATCTCTTGGGCACTAATATTAAAGCCCCCTCTTATTATTATATCTTTTTTTCTGTCAAAAAAGCTGATAAAATTATCTTCTCTAATTTCAAATAGATCTCCTGTGTAAAAATAACCCTCTTCATCAAAGGCCTTTTCAGTGAGGTCTGGACGCTTAAAATAGCCAGGAATCACGTTAGGCCCTTTGTATGCCAATTCCCCTACTTCACCCACTTTAGTTAATACCTTTCCAGTGCCTGGTTCAACTATTTTGGTTTGAATCCTACTAGCTATTTCTGTAGACCACTTAGTTCCAGGTTTTCCAAATTGGGGGAGGTGATCCACTCTTTTTTCCAGATCAGGTACGTCCTTTGGGCCAGAAATTAAAGCAGTACCCTCATTTTGACCCCAGATATTGCCAATAGATATGTTCCATCTCCGTTTAAATTCCTTAATGGTGAATAGGGAAGGTGGAGCAGACCCCATGGTGATCGTTCTTACATTACTTAGATCAAATTCATCCACTTTTGGATGTTTTACAATCATATTCCCAACTGCTGGAACAATTAAAGTATAATTGACCTTTTCCTCTATCATCTGTTTTATAAAAATTTCAGGGGTAAAAGGATGATGAAGCACAAAAGTGCCCCCTAAAATCAACCATTCTACAAAAGTAGTCCCTACAGATGCCATATTGACCAGAGGACCAGCTGTAAGTTGCACATCTCCAGGTCTAATATCAGCTGTATCTATCTGAATTCTGGCTTGATTTATCCAGTTATTGTGACTGAGTGGACAACCCTTAGGGTCAGCTTCTGTCCCAGAAGTCCAACACAAAGTAAATATATCATTTGCAGTAATTTCTACTTTATCCAACCTATCGTAATCCACACCTTCCTCAGCCATCTTTCTTAATTCTTCAAGGACTATCACGTGTTTTATATGGGGTAATGTTGATTTAATCTCTTCGGCCTGTTTTTTATAATTAAACCCTTTAAATTCATTTACTGTAATTATTGCTTTGGCTTCAGTTAATTTTGCTATATACTCCAATTCTCTCCGACGCCATTGAACAGGTAGAGGTGAGATATGGGCACCAGCCCTGGTTATAGCAATATAAAGCATGGCAAGTTCCCACGAATTAGGCATCTGGACCATAACAATATCGTCCTTGCCAATCCCCATCTCCATAAAACATGTGGCTACAGCGTCCGCTATCCTGTCTAATTCTTTATATCTAAGTCTTTGTGGAGGTAACCCCACTAATTCTTCTTTATTTGGAGGATCTATCAAGGCCACCCTATCAGGATTATTTTTAACATTTTCTTTAAAATACTCTATTAAAGTCTTTTGCCCCCACCATCCTTTTTCTGTATATTCCCTTATTTTCTCAGGAGAAGCCAAAATCATTTTATTACCTCCTATGGTTTAAGTTCTTTTTCAAACTTTTCTTTTAACTTCATTTTAACGATCTTACCTGAAGGATTTTTAGGAAGTTCTGGTATAAATTTAATTATTTTTGGACACTTATATCCAGCCAAATTTTTTCTACAATGCTCAATAATTTCCTCCTCTGTTAATGTGTAGCCTGGCAAAGGTGAAATTATAGCAGTTACTACTTCTCCCCATTTCTCATCAGGTAGGCCAATCACAGCCACTTCATATACACCTGGATAAGTGGAAATAACTCCCTCAACTTCTTTGGAATATACATTTTCACCCCCTGTAACTATCATGTCCTTTTTCCTGTCAACTAAATAAATAAAACCTTCTTCATCTTTCTTTCCCAGATCTCCAGTATAAAACCATCCCCCTTTAATTGCCTTTGAGGTGGCCTCCTCATTCTTGTAATAACCTTTCATTATATTGCCTCTTGTAACTATTTCACCCACTTCTCCCTTGGGAAGTTCTTGTCCTTGGTCATCAAAAATTTTTACATCGCAAATGGTTAATGGTATTCCCACTGCTTCAGGCTTTCTCAATGCATCTTCTGGAGGTAGTATTGTGGTGCAGGGCGATGCCTCAGTCATTCCATAGGTATCTCCCATTACTGCATTTGGAAAATATTTAAGCACTTCCTTACGCATATTAGCAGGCATATACATTGCACCATTTACTATCAAGCGGATACTAGAAGTATCATAATTATTTATTTCTGGATGTGTAATAACTGCCCTCAACATAGTAGCTGGTCCCCAGGTAGCAGTAATTTTCTCTGATTCAATTGCCTGCAACATCTCCTTTGGGTCAAATTGTTTATGAATCACCATTGTTGCCCCTAAAAGGACTCCAGTTATAGAAAAGCCATTTAAAGAAGCACTGTGATATAAAGGAGGTATGATTTGGAATATGTCATTGCGTTTGAGTCCATAATCCATGATCATGGTCATTGCATTAAACAAAGAATTTTTATGAGTAAGGACACTGCCTTTAGGAAGACCAGTTGTTCCAGAAGTATAAAGGATTACATTTTCATCATAGAGATTCACATCTATGCCAGGTTCCTTTGTGCTACCACTTTTTATTAAATCTTCGAATTTCAAGACTCCATCACCCTCTCCGCCGTCACAGATATAATATTTTACGTTGGGAATTTCATTTTTGATTTGTTTAATTGTAGAAATAAATTCACTACCATAAATCAGACAAATAGTATCTGAATTGCTTATCTGATATATGAGTTCCCTCCCAACCAGTCTAAAATTTAAAGGAACACCGACAGCTCCTATTTTTGCTACTGCAAAATGGGTTTCTAAAAAATGTGAGGAATTAAAGAATAAATACGCAACCTTATCTCCTTTGGAAATTCCAATATCTCTTAAAGAATTGGCTAGGCTATTCACCCTTTCTAGGAATTCCCTAAAGGTAAATCTCTTTTGGTCAAAATCTATTATACCTATTTTGTCAGGATATTTTCCTGCTGTAAGGGTAAGGGCATCTCCAATACTATCTAACATAAAAAACGCCTCCTAATCTTTTTAAACTTTTTT
>JAMOQN010000073.1 GCA_027063985.1 Desulfohalobiaceae bacterium | reverse complement strand
CTCTTCCCCGTTTGTCCTTGCCCACCACAACTTTTATCCTGTCTTTTACTGGATCATTGTCATAATCTACAACTAAAGCTTTTTTAAGTGCTGGCGCCTTTATGTTTTTTATTCGCTGATATTCAATTTGGGGCTCAGTTACTTTTTTTACAATTGATAAGGCCCCACCCCATACTGCACAAACTACAGTAAGTACAATGACCATTCGAACGATTTCTTTGACATTCACTTTTAATTACCTCCCATATGGTTCAGGTAATATTTTATCCAAAAAAGGAGTTATTAGAGTGGTTATCAAAACTGCATAATAGGCACCAAAGGTCCAGCTGCCCCAAAGCCTTATTACTACAGTTAACACGCCACCTAAAAGACCAAATATCACCATGCCCTGGGGTGATACTGGAGTAGAAGGCATATCAGTTGCGAGAAAAAAGGCTGTTAAGGCCGTCCCACCTGCAAGCAGGTGAAAGATGGGGTCCCCAAAAGAAGTGGAGCCAATGGCCCAACAAATTAGAGAAAACAAGAAAACTCCTGATAAGTAACTAATTGGAAGTCTCCAGTTTATTCTCTTTCTTGCTAAAAGATAAATCCCTCCAAGAACTAGACAAAGAAATGATATCTGTCCCATAAATCCACAGCGAAGCCCCAAAAACATATCTTTGTAAGAAAAATAGTGGTGGACATACTCAATTCCTTGGGTCTTGAAGATTTCAAGTGGTGTTAAATTTGTAGCCACATCCTTAACTGGATTTATCCATTTTCCCATAAAATCTGGAAAAGAAATTTTTAAAATTACCCATGAGATAAGTGCTCCATTAAAAGGATTGGCACCATATCCCCCATAAACCTCCTTTCCTAAAAGCACCATGAAGAATGTACCAATTATAACAATCCACCAGGGTAGGGTAGGGGGAAGTAACATTGAAAATAATAGTCCATAATAAACAGAGGTTAAATCGTGAATCATGAGTTCTCTTTTGGTAATTTTTTGAAAAAAGGCCTCCCATAACACTGAAGATAAAATTGATAAGAATACTATCTTTAACGCAGCAAATTTAAATAGATAAATAGCAAAAAAAGTTGCTGGCAAGAGCGCTATAATATGATCTATCATTATAGCTCTTAAACTATTTCCACTATGAAGGTGGGGAATAGGTGATACAACTAAATTATTCATAAGGGAATTACTCCTTATTTTATATTTAAGTTTGCCTTACCATATTTTATCCACTGGACTAATGGAATATTTACAGGACACACATAGGCACAACAACCACATTCAATACATTTTTCAATATAAAATTTTTTTGTAAAATCAAATTGCTTGGTCTTAGAATATCCAAAAATAAAAAGTGGCATTAGTCCCATTGGACATACTTCAACACATAAGCCGCACTTTATGCACACTGCATCAGAATATGTGTTTACCTGACCTTTTTTTAAAACAAATATTGATCCAATATCTTTAGTTATAGGATAATTTATATCATATATTGCTATGCCAGAAATGGTGCCATTGATAATTACCTTTGAAATGGATTTTGTATCTATATTTAATTTTTCTAAGATATAATGTATTGGAGTTCCTATTGTAACTTTAACAAGTTGAGAGTTGCTAATATCACCATCAATTACAGTTACAATTTTTTCCCTGTAAGGAACTTTATTATTTATCAATAATCCCAAATGATATATGGTTTCTAGATCCAATATAGTTGTATGAAGAGATTCTTCTATTGGTTTATCCATCTCCAACTCTTCATTTAGAATTGTCTTTACAAGGAGAGGAATTTTGTGTTGAGGATACTTTTTTTTAAGAAATACAATTTTTATTCCTAAAGGTGCTAAAGAAGAATTTAACTGATCTACAAAACCGTCAATATGTCTATAATCACTATATATTGCCAAAAATATTTTATTAGGCTTAAAAAGATTTATAACTTGCTCAAAACCTTGCTTAATTACATTTATTTGCTTTTGGAGAAAAAAATAATTTTTCCCATTGGCAATAATTTCTTCAAGTCCATTTACAATTAAGGTATTTACCTTATTTTTTTGAGCCATCTCTATTTTTTTTGCAAGGAACAAAACTTTATCCTGAATATCTACAATACCTCCCTTTATTACGTTATGTAAAAATCCCGTGTCTGTTGGAAAATCAACTGAAAATTCTATGTCATTTACTAAAATTTCAATAGCAGAGCATTTGCCTCCAAGATGGCTTTTAAAATCTTTTATGACATTCACAATTTCGCCACTCACTGGAGATATTAATGAACCATCTGGGCCAGTGGCAATTACATCACCTGCTGCTATTTTAGCTTTCTTTTTCCGTATAGAGGAGAGTTGAGGGGACATGTCCTGTTTTAATGGAAGCGTTATTTTTTCAGGGAAAGGTAGATTCTTTACTTTTTCAGGATAGCTAGACAACAAATTTACACTGATTCCTCCAGAAGAAAAAGATAAGTCTCTCATATTTCTTCTCTCTTTTTTGGTTTTAGGTCTCAGGCGTATATATTAGACATGAATAATTCTTAATTAATTTTGTTCTCTATGTTAATTGCTTAGTCAGGTTTATTTTCTTTAACAATTATTGTCAAGGGCAAAATAAAATAAAATTACATAGGTTACTTTCATAACACACTACCGTTATTAAAAAATTATTACTTGTCAATTTAAGTTTTTCAAATTAATCAAAAGGTAAAGAAAATTGCCCTGTTTTAAATAATTTTAAATAATAAGTCTGTAATTTAAATTAATTCTTATATAAAGTTAATGAATTACATTAAATAATATTTGTAACTAATTAATAAATTTAAAAAAATAGCAAATATGAAAATAGATTTTGTGAAAACTGCTCCATTTGTGAGTTTTTTATTAAAGTTCTGGTATAGGACGTTAAAGTATTCTCACAAGGGTAAGGAACTCGTTGAACCTTTTAGGTGCAGGGAAAAGAGTAGGGTGGTGTTATTTGCCATATGGCATGATGAGTTATTTGCTCCACTTTATTTTCATAGAGATGAGGATGTGATAATTTTAGTTAGTGAAAGCAGGGATGGAGAATTTATAGCAAGGATACTGAAGGAATTTGGAT
>JAMOQN010000072.1 GCA_027063985.1 Desulfohalobiaceae bacterium | reverse complement strand
TTTTTTATTGGGAAAACTATATATAGAAAAGCTAAATGACAAAGACACCGGCCTCTCACTAATCAAAAGAAGCATTTATCTAAAACCAGAAAAGATCTCCTACAAAAATTACCTGAAATCCGTTTTATAAAAAATAAAGGAAAATTTAAAAATCATTAATTTATTAAAAAACAAAATGTGGAAAACTTTTTGAACAATTGTGGAAATTTTTGTAGATAACCATCTTCATCCTCAATATTCCTGGATATATGGACTCAAACAAATTTCCTTAAAGAATGGCTTAAAAGAAAAAAAAGTCATTATATCAATAGATTACAATAATGCAGAATTATCGAGCCATCACTTCCTAAAAATCAGTTGATATGGATTTGATAACCTAAAAAAAAATTGTATACTCCTCTCCATGAGTGGTTACTGGCAGAAAATCAAAGATAATCTGGAAAAATCCATAAAAAGTGGCTTGTTTCACCTCTGGATAAGACCCCTAGAGGGAGAGCTGCAGGACAACACTCTGCATCTATATAGTCCAAATGATTTCATCACTAGCTGGGTTAAAGATAGGCTACTTAAGAAGATAAAGGAAGTAGCGGAGGAAACCCTTGGTCAAAAGATAGATGTATGTATAACCACCAGGTCAAATGGAAATTCACAAGCTGTTGTGAAGAAGACTAATCTAAAAATTTCTACACAACTCCTTCCAGTGAGAAAGGAAATTAATAATATAACTCCAACTCCAGCATGGAGATACTCTTTTAATGATTTTGTGGTTGGTCCGCAAAATCAACTTGCGTATGCGGCGTGTAAGAGTATATGTTACGGACAAAAACTTGATTTTGGCACCTTATTTTTGACATCCTCACCTGGCCTTGGAAAGACTCATTTAATACACGCTGTTGGGAATTTTATCACACAAAACAAACCAGAAAATCTTAATATTGTATATGTATCTTCAGAAGAATTTGCAAACCAGCTTGTATGGGCCCTTAGGAACAGAGAGATAAACGAGTTTAAAAAGTACTACAGGGAAAAAGTTGATATCCTCCTTTTAGAGGATATCCATTTTTTCCAGGGCAAGGGCAAGATGCAGGAGGAGCTTCTCTATCTCATAAAATCCATGGAAGAAAACGGAAAACTTGTTATTTTTTCTTCATCCTTTCTACCAAAGGAACTAAAAGATATTGACTCTCAGCTCACCTCATATTTTTGTTCTGGCCTTATTGCTCCAATCCATAAACCAGATTTTGATCTAAGACTAAAGATCATCAAAAAAAAGGCTACTATTTACCAAATAAACATACCTGATCACGTATCCAAGTTTGTTGCATCAAAAATAAAAACAGACGTGCGGCAACTTGAAAGCTGCATTAAAAACATGGCACTAAAGGCAAAGCTCCTCAATATGACTATTAATATGGACATTGCCAAGGAAATAATTCAAAACCACGCAGACATAGTAGAAACACCTTCAATTGATCAAATAATCAAAACAGTATGCTCGGTATTTGAACTTTCTCCAGAGAACCTAAAATCCCGTTCAAGAAAAAGAAATATTGTAGTTGCAAGAAATACAGCATTCTATCTTGCCAGAAAATATACAGATTTAACTCTAAAAGAAATCGGCAGACTGTTTAATCGTAGACATTCAACAGTAATAAAGGGCATCACCAATATAGAAAAGGAGATGTACAAGGATACTCCCGTAGGGAGACAACTGCATCGTATAATAGAGAGATTTGAAAATTAATAATCATTAAACTGGACTTTGTTAAGGCAAAAACCAATCAGAAAAGGAGCAGTGCCTGCAATAAAAAATTGTAGACACTACTCCTAAAGTTTACTTGGATTAAAAAAATAATATACTCAAACTATCTATAGTTTTATTTATCATACACAACACATCTAAAACATATCTTCTCCAGCCTCTTCTATTGTTTTATCAATAGTCTGTTTTAACTCTGGGGGAAGGCCTAAAATATCTACATTTAAAAATCCTCTAACAATAGTAGATGTTGCCTCGTCTTCATCAAGTCCCCTGGCCATAAGGTATTCAATCTCTTCTTGGGCCACTTTTCCAACTGCTGCTTCATGGGACAGCTCAACACCAGATACTGTGCCCTCTAACTCGGGAATCGCATGGATTATTCCATCTTTTAAGATTAATCCCTTACATTCTAAATGTCCTTTTGCTGGAACAGCGTTTCCCTGGATATATCCAGGGGCCACAATGGTTCCTCCAGTGGTAATAGTCCTGGATACGATCTCAGCCTTTGTATTAGGCGCATTTAAGACCATCTTTGTACCTGCATTTATGTATGAGCCAGGAGGTGCAACAATGATGGAGCTAGAAGTAGCTATAGCTCCCTTTCCATTTAAATAAATAGTGGGATAGAGTTGAACACTTTTTACAGGTTTAAGTAAAATGTAATTATTAACTAAAACACCACCCTCTTCAATAGTATACACAGACCTTGGCCTTACATGCACATTTGATCCCCAGTTATGGATCATTGTAAATGTCAGTTTTCCACCTTTTTTTACAAAAATCTCTGAAATCCCCAAATGAAGAGCTGCCTTAACATCATGGGCCACAGAACAACCAGTAATTATGTGAAGCTCAGAATCCTCTTCTACGATAATTAAATTATGTACATTTTGCCCTACGTTTTCTCTTTTGATAAATAGACAGGACTGAACAGGATTTTTAATTTTGGCTCCTTTTTCTGTTTTTATAAAATATCCCCCATGGAGCTTTTTGTATACTGACTCTGTATATTCGTCTTTACTTGGATCAACTAGCTTCCAGTAGTAATCCTTCAGTCCATTGTATTTTTTTAAGGCATCTTTTATATCTAAAACTTCAACACCCTTCTCACAACTCTTACAAAGGGCCTTTTTATGATCCACATGCAAAAAACTAGCGCTCCTTTGTCTTTCCTCCACGTCAATGCCAGCCATAAGCAAATTTTCTCTATCTTTCTCATCTATTTGTCTTAAGTCATCAATTTCTACACCCTCTTCCCCATCAAAGACAAATTCTTCTAGATTTAGATCTTCTTTTCCTTTTACATCAGGCATTTCACACACTCCTTGTATCCATATTTTCTTATCTGTTC
>JAMOQN010000071.1 GCA_027063985.1 Desulfohalobiaceae bacterium | reverse complement strand
ATACATTTATTGTCCTCAGAGAGCAGGGGACATTTGATCCTCTTTTTCCCAACCTCTTCTAATATTTTCTCTTCAGGAACTCCTTTTTGCCTCTCCCTAAATGCCCACCTTTTAATTTTATATATTTGTCTATCAATCCTATTTGCCTCATCCAAAATTTTTTCCTGCTCCGATTTGGGCACTATTTCATAAAATCTTTTATTAATATACATAGCTTCAATCAAGGTCAAATCAAAGAGCGCATAACAACAGTCAACACACCCTATCTTACAAGTCACCTCATTTGGATATTTTTTTTTCATAGATTCAAAGATGTCTGAACACCCTTTTGCTAGCTTTTCATACCTAACAAAGAATTCTTCAAAATCTAATACCATAACTTAATGCTCCTAAAGATCTTGCTTAATATCCTTATATAAAAAATAAGCCCCTAATATATAATATTAGGGGCCTATTAAATACTTCAAATAGACTCAAATTACTCTACAAGGGTGATTGCATCTTGTTCACAAACTTCAACACAGGATTCACATTCAAGACAATCATCAGGATTTACAACCTGGGGTTTATCATCTTCCATTTCAATAACTTCAGCCGGACATGTGTCTGCACAAGCACCACAACCTTCACACTTATCATAATCAATTTCTGGATAAGCCATAGCTTAAACCTCCTATTATTAATTTTGTTTTGGTATTATGCCCAGTTCCCTTTTCACACCTACACCAATCTTCCATAAAATTGTCAAAACTAACAGTCCTATGGAATAAACCATCATGGCTATGAGCAACTCATAAATAGTTGGTGAGTACTCTACCACCTTTTCAAATGGATTTGGTATGAAACCACCTACTACAAGACCAAGACCTTTGTCAATCCATGTAGCCAAAATTAACAAAATTAATCCAACTACCAGTAATTCTGGATTATTTCTGAATTTTGGAGGTATTAGTATGACCAAACAGGCAATCGCTGTTATAACCATCACCCACATCCATCCAACCAAAGCACCATGGCCCTGGAGTCCTTTAAAAAGATAAATAAATGTGGCCTTGTGGCCAGGGATGTTGCTGTAAAATGATGTAAATACTTCAGTCAAAAATAAAAACACATTTACACACATTGCATAGGTAATAGTCTTTGCCAAGGTCTGAATTGCCTCTTTCCCTGGATCAAACTTGGTCACTTTCTTTAAGATTAAAAGCAATAAGACTAATATTGCTGGCCCAGCACAAAAAGCAGAAGCCAGAAACCTTGCAGCCATAATAGCTGTTAGCCAAAAATGTCTGCCTGGAAGCCCCTGGTACAAAAACGCCGTAACTGTATGGATTGAAACAGCCCAAGGTATTGAAATATAAGCCAGCACCTTTGTCCATTTTGGATGAGGAACCCTTCTATAATCTGCATGGAGATTGTTCCAAGATATCAAAATATTTAAAAGCAAGTAACCATTTAATACAATCATGTCATAAAAAAGGATAGAATTTGGGGTTGGATGTAAAAGTACATTAAAAAGTCGTTGTGGTTGACCAAGGTCAACTATAATGAAACAAAGGCAAATTATCACCGATGCAACTGCCATAAATTCAGCAAAAGTAACTATCTGTTCATATTTTTTGTAATTGTGCAGATAAAGAGGTATTACCACCATCACTGCGGACGCTGCAACTCCAACAAAATATGTGAACTGGGCAATATAAAATCCCCAGGACACGTCCCTTCCCATCCCAGTTACCATCAAACCATTTTTTAGCTGGGTAATATAAGCAATGGATCCAATACCAATTAGAATAAGTAAAAATATTACCCATGACCAATATTTTTTATCTCCATAAAAGGCTTTATCTAACATATCATGCCCCCTATATTATATAAAACACACAAGGTTCAGTTCCTAACTCAGGCTTCCTCACAATGGTATAGTTTTCCCTTAGGACCTTTCTTATCTCAGAATTTGGATCTAAAATATCCCCAAATATAATCGCACCATTAGACGCCTCTACACAAGCAGGTTGTTTACCTTCCTCCAATCTCTCATAACAGAACAGACACTTTTCAACCACACCCCTCATCCTGGTGGGAAATTTGGGATTTTTGTCTTTAACAAACGGTGCAGGATCCCTGAAATTAAAACTTCTAGAACCATAAGGACAGGCTGCCATACAATATCTACATCCTATGCAGCGATGAAAATCCATCATCACTATGCCGTCTTCACGCTTAAAAGTAGCCTTTGTGGGACACACCCTCACACATGGAGGATGTTGACAGTGATTACACAACACAATTACATCTTTATGCTCATATCGTTCTGCCAGAAAAGGATTTTCCTGATCAGGAAATGCATGGGTAAATTCCTCTTCCCATATCCATTTAATCTCCTGCTTTTTATTGGGTATATCTTCAGGCACGTTGTGTATTGAATGACAGGCCTCAATCACCTTTTCAAAATCTTCTTTTGTCTTAAATTTCCTCGTATCAATAACCATACCCCATTGCTTTGCCTTTTTTTCTTTATCAGATTTTACATACTTCCCTATTTTGGGAAGATATGACGCAAAAGTCTCAATGGGGAGTCCTGTAAAACTCACTGCTGCAGTTGCTGCAGCTATTTTAAGTATCTTTCTTCTTTTATTGTCCATTTGTGACCTCCTCAGGAGCTACGTGACAATCCCAACAATATGGACTTACTGAAACCTTTACATGACACTTATCACAAAATTCCTTTTTACTGGTATGGCATTTCATACATGTCTTTTGAAGACTAATTTCATAGTTTTTACCTGCACTATTAACATAGTGGGTCATATCATGCCTTACTACCATATCCCTCCATTCATTTAACATCTCCATGTGATTTGCCCTCATCCATTTGGTATCTTCAATACATTTTTTAACATTTACAGGTAGTTTAGGCTCTGGAGTCTTGTACGCTGCTTGCCCAAGATTGTACCAGAATGGAAAGGTCAACACAAAAAAGAAAATTATAAGTCCTGGAATTATTTTTTCTTTATCATACATGGATTATCCCTCCTTTCCTGGCAATGGTTCACTCCTCAGGTTTGTCTCCCTTTCTTTCTCACCTTTCATTACCAGGGCATTGGCAACCAACTCATGAA
>JAMOQN010000070.1 GCA_027063985.1 Desulfohalobiaceae bacterium | reverse complement strand
ATTACCTACATATTTAAATCACCTTACTTGCGGCAAGTTCCCTTTTTTCCGCACTAAACTCTTTAACTTCTTCAAAGGTAAGGGCCTTGGTAGGGCATGCTTCAACACACGCTGGGGTCTCTCTATCAGGACATCTATCACACTTTATTACCTTTTTTCTGTCTGCTGAAATTACCCCAAAGGGGCATGCAAGCACACACATAAAACAACCTATGCACTTCTCTTCATCGCATATAGTAACATTTCTTTCGTCTTTGTGCATTGCACCTGTAGGACAGACTTTAATACATGGGGAATCGTCACAATTTCTACATTGAAGAGGGATATTTTTGTTTTGGTAAAACTGAACAAATACTCTTTTACGTGGAGGTTTTGATTCAAAGATAGATGTAAATATGTTTTTAGTAAGGGAATGTTCAACCCTGCAGGCTATCTCACAGGAAAGACATCCCAGACATTTATCAAAATTTACAAAAAGTTCCTTCATATTCCTACTCCAGTTGTTTTTAAATTATATTCCCAGAGATTTTCTTTTTTCTAAAATGTGGTTTTCCATAATATCCACAGTTTTCTGGATATTTTCTTCTATAACAAAAAATCCTCCAAATACCTCTTTGGCTGTTTGAGTTAATATTTTCACCACCTCCTTACCTCCAAGTACAGGGGGAACTGGCCAGAGATGAACTGGAACACCTGATGCCACAAAATAAGTGCCAATGGAAACAGCCTTTTCTGTCATCCACTCTGGAGCAGACCCAAATAAAGGCAAATCAGATATATCCACATCCAGATAATCAGCCAAACCGGCTGCAAGAACCAGTATTCTACTGCAATCCACACAGCTCCCCATGTGCAAAAAAGGCGGGATATTAAGGGCTTCACATACGCTTTTTAGACCTTCTCCAGCTTCTTTAGCCGCATCTACAGATAAAAGACCTGCCTTAGCCAGTGCTATTGCCCAGCATCCTGTTCCTATTACTAAGATATCTCTTTTTATAAGCTCCTTTGCCAGATTTACATGATAATAATCTTGCTTTACCTTTGGATTGTTACATCCAACTATTCCAACTACTCCTTTGATTTTCCCCTGTTTTATAGCCTCTACCAGTGGAGTTACATTACCACCCAGGGCAGATAAAATCTGTTCCACACTAAAACCAACCAGCGCCTCTTTGTTTTCTTCTGGGATATTTACCTTTGACTCATCCCTGTTTTCAAAATTGTCTATTGCAATTTTAACAATCCGTCTCGCAACCTCTTCAGCATTATCCTCTTCAAATTGAACATGCATAGCACCAGGGAAGAGTGCCTGGTCACTGGTGGAAATAAATTTTGTATGAAAACATTTGCTCAAATTGGCAAGAGCAGGGAAAATACACTGAACATCCACCACCATTGCTTCAACAGCACCTGTAATCACAGCAAGTTCCTGATGAAGTTCATTTCCAGCCACTGGGACATTATGTCTCATTAAAATCTCATTTCCAGTACAACACATTCCAGCTATATTAATTCCCTTTGCCCCTTTGCTCTTTGCGTATTCAATGAGCTCAGGATCCTGAGCTGCAGCCACAATCTGTTCAGAAAGAACTGGTTCATGTCCATGTATTACCAGATTTACCCTATCCTTTTTAAGGACTCCCAGATTGGCATAAACAGCATGAACTTTAGGAGTACCAAACAATATATCCTGACATTCAGTGGCAATTAAAGAACCTCCCCATCCATCTCCTAAGGACGCTCTAATCCCCTGCATTATTATAGATAGAGGATGGTTATCCACTCCAATATGGGTCCTGTGCATGATATCCACAATTTCTCTATCTATATTCCTTGGCAGGACTCCAAAAATCTTCCCTGTGTTCTGATATAAACTCTCCTCTATTTTTAACCATTTTTCCTTTAATTTCTTTGCCGCATACCCTTCAAGAAATCTTATAGGTTTTGAATCCTGTTTCCCATAATCATTCAATGCTACATCTGCCACCTCTTTAGCTATCTGGAATTTATCCTTGTCCTTTACATCTATTCCCAATCTCTTTGCCACCTCTTTTAATTTTCCCTCGTCTTTTATCTCATAGTGAGTATTCTTTCCTTCTGCCACCTCCTTGAGTAGCATTGCAGGTCTTCTCCCGTGATCAGAATGGGCTGCTGCGCCTGCTGCAATCATTCTCACAAGATTTCTGGCCACAATGGTATCTGCTTCAGCACCGCAAACTCCCTTTTGTGGCCCTTCTCCATAGGGATCAATCCTGCATGGTCCCATTACGCAATTTCTACAACACACACCCAGTTGCCCAAATCCACACTGAGGTTGTTGTTCTTTGAGCCTATCCCACACAATTTCATAGTTTTTCTTGTGGGCAAGCTCAATCATCTGGTTGGCTGCCCTATCAAAACTAAGCTCTTTACTCATATATCCCCCCCAAAAAAATTAAAAAGATTGAATGTTACCTATAAAGACCCTTTACCGATATCTCTTTCAAACACTTATCACATAAAACTTTATCCTCAAGAAAAGGGACTTTTTCTTTTATTTTTTTCATTTGTTTTTTTGTGCCAATTATTCCATTACATCTTTCACAAAATACAAGCTCAAACCTACACAACTCAGCACCACACAAACTCAATATTCTTTTATCCCTGACATCTTGGACTTGCATGGCTCCTGTGGGACAATTTCTAGCGCAGGCACCACATCCCACACATAATTCTTGATTAATTTGCACATCCCTGTTCCCGTCTTCTTTTAGATAACCTAAAGACAACGCTCCTATTTTTACCTCGTTTTCACATACCTCTACACATCTTCCGCATCTAATGCACAAATCACATCTCAAACATCTAGCGCATTCCTGATGCACTACGTCTTGTTCCCATCTTTGATTTATCCCGTTATTTTTAGAAGATAATAGCTCTTTTCTTTTAATAGAAATCTTCTTATCCATAGATATGGACAAAAAGGATTCTCTTCCTCTTCTTCGTGGAAAAAGAGGAGTTTGTTTAAATTTTTTTTGAGATAAATAAGTATCTATTCCATGGGCAGCTTTTTTCCCTCCTCCTATTGCCTCAACAACAGTTGCTGGACCCAAAACCGCATCTCCAGCAGCAAAAATTCCTTTTATGTTGGTACGCATATTTATTGGATCTATCAAATAAATAGCATTATTTTCCCATTTTAAAGGCTCAATTACTCCCTGTTTAGACCAGGATTCGCCACAAATATCTTTTAAACAATTTTTTTCAATTCGTTGCCCTATGGCAAAGATAATGGCATCTGCAGGTATTGTAAATTCGCTTCCTTGTATAGGTATGGGTTTTCTCCTTCCGGACTTGTCCATATCACCAAGCTCTGCCTTTAAACATTCTATTGCCTCAACCTTTCCATTTGTTCCTGAAATCTTCCTGGGAATAGTAAGAAATTTAAAAATTATCCCTTCTTCTATAGCCTCTTTTATTTCATATTCATGGGCTGGCATCTCTTCTCTTGATCGTCTGTAAGCTACTATAACTTCTCTACAACCCAGCCGCACACATGTCCTGGCAGCATCAATGGCAACATTTCCTCCCCCTATTATAACTACCCTATTCCCTGGAAAAACCTTTTTACCCTGATTTATATCCCGTAAAAAATCCAGTGCTGATATTACTGGAGAATATTGTTCCACTCCTTCAATTCCCAGAGATATAGAATCGTGAGCACCAATTCCTATAAAAAAGGCTTCAAAACCTTCTTCCTTCAAAGACTCAATATCAACATCTTTTCCAAAAGTGGTGTTTAATCTGAATTTAACGCCCAAAGATTTTATAAATTCAATCTCAGCATCCAGAATTTCTCTGGGCAACCTGAATTCAGGAATTCCAACCCTAAGCATTCCTCCTGGACTGGAAAAACTATCTATAACACATACCTCATATCCCATAAGAGCCAGATAATATGCACAAGAGAGCCCAGCAGGGCCACTTCCAATTATCGCAACCTTTTTGCCATTTAAAGTTATATTTTCAGGGTTCTTAAAGAAAAGGCCCTTTTTAAAAACTTCATTTGCTACAAAGGCTTTTAAAGACATTATAGACAAAGGCGAATCTATCCGCCCACGTACACAATTCAATTCACAGGGATGGGTGCAAATTAAACCACAAACCCAGGGGAAAGGATTGTCCTTTCTAATTACTTTAATCGCCTCTTCATATTTACCTTTGCCTATTAGTGTTATAAAGGTGGGAATATCTATATTTGCAGGGCATGCCTTTTGACATGGGGGAATAGCGAGTAAAGGACATTCCTCAAACAGACACACTTTGTACAACAAATGATCTTCAAAGATCTCTATGTTGTTTTCTATTACACTTGATGCCCTTAATAAGAATTCTTTTGCCTCTTTTGCATATTTTGTAAAATTCGATATCTTATTTAACAACTTTTCAATAGTATCTTTATTCCCTATCCCCCGAGTGATATTCAGCAAGACCTGTTTTATTTCATCTAAATATAAAATTTCTTCGGGACTTGACACTCTATTTTGTTTAGACAAAAGTTCTCTATACAGGCTATTAACTGGACATTTATCTGTTAACATCAAAACTCTCCTATAGAAAATTTAGATATTAAGGATAGATTAGTTTTGAAAGGAGTATAATAATTTGCAGGATAAAAGTAAATATATTGTCAAAAATTATAATGCTCGTTCATAAAAAAAATTTTATAAAAATTTTTAGGGGGCATGGCTCCCAAGATGTTGGATGTATTATTTTGAAAATTATTAAACCAACTCTCACAAAATTCCAAGAAATCGATTTATGGATTTTTATGAACAATATTAATCTCTATTGGGTGGGCATAACTAGGGATTTTTATTGAGATTTTCTCATGTTTGATATCAATCTCGATTTCCCTTTGCAAACTTCCATTTAATTCTGGATATTTTGTTCTAAGCTCTGGGAAATTTATGTTACCTAGGGCTATTTCTAGGAGAGCTATTTTTGCCTCATTTGTTTTTGAGGGATTTTTAAAATACTCAGAGATGGACTTGTTATATAAACGTCTTAGCGCAGTTTCTATGCAATGGTTTTTTAATTGAAGTTTAAATTTCATTTTTTAACCCAAGTTTGTCAAAATTTTTGACCAACTTAGGTAAGTGGGTGGGCTATAGGCCCACCCATGTGTTAATTATTTCATTTCTTTTACTTTTTCAGTAAGCACTGGCAAGAACTCAATACAGTCTTCAACTACACCAACATCAGCAACCTGGAATATAGGAGCCTTTGGATTTGTGTTGATAGCTACAATAAATGGATTTCCCTTGATTCCAGCAACGTGCTGGAAGGCACCGCTGATACCAACTGCAATATATACCTTTGGTTTTACAGTTTTACCAGATGTTCCAACCTGTCTAGAATGATCAAGCCATTTTGCGTCAACAACTGGTCTTGAACAGGAAACCACACCACCAAGGGCCTCAGCCAACTCTTCTGCTAGCTCAATATTTTCTTCCTCTCCAATACCACGACCAACAGATACCAATATGTCTGCCTGGGTGATGTCAACGTCACCAGCTTCAGCCTCTTTTACTTCAATAAATTTTCTCTTTGCTTCTACATCGCCAGCATCAGCGCTCTTATCAACTATCTCGCCACTGGCACCTTTTGACTCATCTGGTTCAAAGGTACCAGGTCTTATGGTGATAACAATACCATTTGCCATATCAGTCTCAACATGGGTATGAACCTGTCCACTAAATTCCTGGCGAATTGCAACGATCTTATCACCTTCCACCTTATCAATTCCAACTACATCAGGAATATATGGAACATCCATTTTTACTGAAAGTCCAGGGGCCAAATCAATTCCAAAGGTATCATGTGGAACCAAACATACAGATCCTTTGGGTAGGATATTTACTAGCATTGGCCTGATAAGTTCTGCATTGGGATAGGCAAGGTCAGCTTTGTCTATTTTCCACACTGTATTGTAGGTCTTTGCAGCCTCTTCACATGCCTTGTTTAGATTATCGCCAGTTCCAAACACCAATGCAACAACATTGGCTGACTCATCTATTTTTTTGGCTGCATTAATGAGCTCAAGTGCAGAGTCGTCTAATACGCCATCATGGTGTTCAATATATGCAAAAATTTCCTTACTCATTATTTGATTCCTCCTTTGGCTTTCAAGAGTTCAACCAACTTTTCAGCTACTTCTTCCATATCACCTTCCAAGATCTCAGCACCTTCTCCCATCTCAGGAATAAAGTAGTCTAGCCTCTTGACCCTTGGTGCGACCTCATCTTCTGAAAGCCCAAGGTCTGAAAGTTCCATTTCTGGAATCTCAACTCCTGCAACCTTTCTGATTCCTCTAATACCAACATATCTAGGTTCATTTATACCAGTCTGAATTGAAAGAACACATGGAAGTTTAATCTCACTAATTTCTTGATTCCCACCTTCAATTTCCCTTCCAATCTTTAGAGTATTATCATCTATTATTTCAATGTAATTTACTAGGGATGCATAGGGGAGATCTAAAAGCGCAGCCAGCATCCCACCTACCTGAGCCGCACCGTCATCTGCCTGTGCACCAGTTAAGATAAGGTCATAATTCCCCTTTTCAACAACTGCCTTGAGTGCCTTGGCTACACCTAGGCCATCGGTTTCTTCCAGTGTTTCGTCATTTATGTGAATACCCTTGTCTGCACCCATTGCCATTTCACGTCTAAGCACCTCATCTGCTTCCTCATCACCAACAGTTACAACTGTAACTGATCCACCAACTTTGTCTTTGATTTGAATTGCTTCTTCAACAGCATAGTTGTCCCACTCGTTTACTGAGTAAACTAAATCATCTCTCTCAATATCAGTTCCGTCGCTGTTGATCTCAATTTCATTTTCCGCAGGATCAGGCACCCTTTTTACACAAACTAAAATTTCCATACTCACCTCCCACAAATTATTCTATAATTAATTGTTTAACTATTAATTCTGTTAAGTCCATTACCTGAATTTTACCCTCAAATCCAGTAGTTTTTACACCATCTTCCAAATGAGTTAAACAGAATGGACAACACACAACTATTGCATTAGCCCCGGCTTCATTTGCCATCTTCACCCTAATTTGTCCCATACGCTGCTCTTCTTCTGGTGGTTCATAAAAGAGCATCAGTCCACCACCACCGCAGCAGAAGGATCTGTCCTTGTGCCTTTCCATTTCAACTCTTTTTAGCCCTGGTATTGCATCTAAGACCTTTCTTGGTGCGTCATAAATGAGATTGTGTCTGCCTAAATAGCATGGATCGTGATAAGTGAATACAAGGTTTGGATCTTCTATTGGTTTAAACCTTAGTTTCCCCTCGTTTATTTTTCTCAAGATATATTCTGATATGTGTTCTACTGGCGGAATTCCATCATAATCCTTTTTTAAGGCATTGTATGCATGTGGATCAGCAGTTACTATCCTCTTACAACCAGAGTTCAAAATTGCATCTATGTTTTGATCCCTTAAGGTGAGAAAGAGCATCTCTTCTCCAAATCTCCTCACCTCATGTCCAGAGTCCTTTTCTGCTTTGCCAAGAATACCAAAGTCTTCTCCACATGCATTGAGAATTTTTACCACTGCCCTTGCTATTTCATTTGCACGTTCGTCATAGGATGTGGCACTATCAACAAAATACAATGTCTCTGCCTGGGCCTTTTTGCCTATTATTTTCACATCTATGTCCTCAAGGGACTTGGTCCACTCAGCCCTCTTCTTTTCCATCTTGCCATAGGGATTTCCCCTTTTGGCCAGGGCATTAAGTGGTTTTTGCAGGGTCTGGGGCACCATTCCCTCGTCCACCATGCCACGTCTTAGATCAACGATTTTATTGATATATTCATTTAATACTGGGCATTCTTCTTCACAAGAGCCGCATGTGGTGCAGGACCAGATTTCATCTTCTTCATAAATAGTTCCAATTAGTGGTTCCTTTGGTTTTATTTCTCCAAGTACAGGAAATCTATCAAAGATGTATTCTCTTGCTTTAATGGTTAAAAATCTGGGTATTAATGGCCTTCCTGCTGCATTTGCAGGACATACATCTGCACACCTACCACAGTCAACGCATGTATAAAAGTCCAATATATTTTTCCATGTAAAGTCTTCTAGGTATTTGACTCCAAAATAAGGCAGGTTATCCAGCTCCTCTTCAGTTACCCCATATTTTACAGGCTTTACTGTGCCACGATCCAGTTTAGCGAAAAATACGTTAAAGATAGAAGTAATAACGTGAAAATGTTTTCCAAAAGGCAAAAAACAGAGGAAGAAAAAGAAGACTGAATCATGAATGAAATAGGAGGTGGTGTTGATAAATTGCAGAAAACCCTTTGATGTGCCACCTAGCATTTTGGCAAAAATCCATGAAAGTGTCAAAGGAGGTAGAAATTCAGCATGGAGTCCTTGCTGTTTTTGCGCAGCTACAATAGAGGCGCTGTAGAGGCTTTCAAATATCATGAGTGTACCAATTAGCCCTAAAACAAAAATAGCTTCAAAGGTGTGGTCTTTGCCATATTTTGGAGGCACTTTGTATCTTTCTGGGGTAAAGATTCCTCTTCTTATACCTGCCACAATACAAGCTATTAATACAAAGGTTGCAGCATAGTCCTTCAGAAAATTGTAGACATCGCCTAAAAATCCACCAAGACCTGGAAAAACAAAGTGTGGCTTAAATCCTTCGATAACAAGTGAAGTGGAGCGAATTGATAGAATAAGAAAGCCAGCGAAAATCACTATATGTATTACGCCGGCAACTAGGTATCTTGGCTGTTTATATTGGCCTAACCAAAATTTTAACACATACTTTAACCTTTGTTTAGGCCTGTCAAATCTGGGATCAGGTTGTGCCTTTGCCAGTGGAATCAATCTCCTGGCCATTATATAGCAAAAGGCTGAAATACCTATTAAGGGAATAAGCACCGCAAATAGTGAGAGGGGTATTCCCAATATAGTTACCTTTGCTACAGGTGTTAATGCCATTTCCATAAACTCACCTCATTAAATTTTTTGGGGGCAAAATTCGCCCCCTTTATTTAAGGATTTGTAAATGTATTATTTACCACCAAAGGAATTTTCATCAATTGATACTACAGTATCCTTCATATTCATTATCATGTTCATCTTGCCCATTGTTACAGGAAGGATATAATGGGTGAAGAATTCAATATTTTTGAGCTGTCCGTTATAAAAAGCAATATCTTTTTTCTTGGCCTTTTCCAGGGCCTTGGCTGCAACAGCTGCCCTCCAGAGGAGCATCCATGCCATAATTATATCTCCAACAACTTCCATAAATGGATAAGCATGGGCAAATGCAGTCAAAATTTCAGCGCTCATGGCCTTACCACCAATGGTCATTGCAACTTCGCCAAGCTTTTTTAATGCCTTTTCTAATTCTTCAGCATAACCTTTAAGAGCGTCAATAGATTTTGCCTCGGCTAGGGTCTTCTGGATTTCGCCCATTACATCCATCATAGCCTTACCCTTCTTTAGGCCTAACTTCCTGCCCAAAAGATCCATTGCCTGGATACCATTGGTACCCTCGTAAATCATGGTAATCCTGCAATCTCTTACAAACTGTTCCATGGGATACTCTTTAGTATATCCATATCCACCAAATACCTGTACACCCAGGTTGGTTGCTTCATAAGACCTATCTGTCCCATATCCTTTACAAATTGGAATCAATACATCAATTATATTCTGATATTTCTCTTTTTCTTCTTCTTTGTCTGTTACTCTCTTTAGGTCTTCCAAAAGTCCTACGTACCAGAGTAAGGAACGCAGACCCTCAACAAATACCTTCATCTGCATAAGCATCCTTCTAACATCAGGATGTTGAATAATTGGTACTGGAGATGCACTCTTATCCCGCAAGTCTTTAAGGTGGCGTCCCTGTACCCTTTCTCTAGCATAATTAACTGCTTCAATGTAAGAGGCAGATGCCAGTGCTGCGCCTTGGGAGCCAACAAGCAGCCTTGCCTGATTCATCATGAGGAACATTTCCCTCATGCCCTTATTTTCCTGACCTAAGAGGAGACCACGGCATTTGCCTTTGCTTCCCAAGGAGAGTGAGCATGTGGAACTGCCATGAATTCCCATTTTTTCTTCAATACCAGTACATACCACATCATTGAACTCACCCAAAGATCCGTCTTCATTTACCCAATATTTTGGTACAATAAAAAGGGAAATACCATCGGTTCCTGGAGGAGCTCCTTCAATCCTGGCTAAAACTGGATGGATTATATTTTCTGTTAAATCTTGTTCTCCACCAGTAATAAAAATTTTATTTCCAGTAATAGAATATGTGCCATCTTCATTTTTTACAGCAGTGGTTGTAAGGGCACCTACATCTGAGCCTGCCTGGGGCTCTGTAAGAAGCATTGTGCCGCCCCATTCGCCTGTGTAGAGTTTCTTTAAAAATAATTTTTTCTGCTCTTCTGTTCCAAAGGCCTCTATTAAGTGTCCTGCACCTACTGTTAATCCAATGTAAAGTTGAAGGGCGCAATTTGCACCTATAAAATAGTCCCCAGCAGCCATTGCCACTGAGCGGGGCATACCCTGTCCACCCCATTCAGGATTCTCAGACATCCCTATCCACTCACCCTCTTTTAATAGATCATATATCCTGTGGAACTCTTCTGGAACAATGACTTTACCGTCTTCAAACTTGACTCCTACCTCATCACCAATTTTGTTTGTAGGGAGCATTTCTTTGATTGCTAGGTTTCTAGCTTCTTTTAAAATCAGCTCAATGGTCTTTTTGTTGAAATCTGAGTACTTTTCATACTTTTCACTCAGTTCTTGAACCTTTAATTGTTCAAAAAGTACAAAATCTACATCCCTGCGATCTGCTAGTTGTTGTGCCATAACCAACTCCTTTTTTTAATTATTTTTCTTTGTCGTTGCCAATACCCTTAACAATTAAATCCATTAAGGGATCGGTCATAGAAGACAAACTATATTTTTTTGAAGTGTAAACCCAGGTGGTTATCACTTCATCAATAGCACCTACCATAAGTTGTCTCACTAGGGGAATGGAAAGGTCTTTTCTAATAGTCCCTTCCTTTTGCCCAAGTTGTATAATTTCTTTTACTAATTCCATATACATATTGGACATTTCTTTAATCTTGTCCTTTGATAAATGACTACGTTTTTTACATTCAACCTGATATACAATTGCCATCTCCCGGCTCTTTTCAAAGGCAGTTAAATGGGCGTGGATTAATCTTCTGAGTTTATCAAGGGCATTTTTGCCTTTTTTTACCTCATCCTTGAATTTTGCAAAGACTTCCCTTGTCCTGTAGGTAAAAAAACTCTTTAAAATATCGTCCTTATTTTTAAAATACAGGTAGATGGTGCCATCTGCCACACCTGCTTCTCTCGCTATTTGAGATATAGTGGCCTTATAGTAACCATGCTTTGAAAAGATTTTTATTGCTGCTTCTAAAATCTTTTCGTATTTTTCATTTCTTTTTGTTTCTCTATTTTGCATGAATAATTTTTTCTAATTTATTAATTTTTTTAAAAAAAATACTGAATGAATATTCATTCACGTTCCGTTTAGCAAAATTTAAAACAAAATGTCAAGCACAATTAGAAAAAATCAGAATAAAATCCCTTGCACATGATCAAGTTAAAACATAGCCACAGCAGCAGAAGAACAATCTGCCACCACTGAGCAAATATCCAGATCTACTGAAGAGGTCAATGTAATTTCTCAAGAAATAAGAGAGACTATGAATCAGTCTGTTCAAGCAATTACGGATTTAAATGGGCTTGCCCAGCAGCTTAATAACCTTATTGAGGAGATGAAGAGAATTTAAGCAAATTTTATTATGGGGTTTAGTCTTGACATGTTTTTTTTATGTTTATACCCTAAATGCCTTCAAAAAAATTATCCCTTGTTCTCTGAATTTCATGTCAGAGGGCCAAGAGACCAAAAGGAGGTATTATGAAACTCAGGAAGTATGAGACCTTGATTTTATTTAATCCTGACATGGGAAATAGTGAACGTCAGGAGGTGCTTGAAGATCTTACCAATGTTGTGGAACAGGAGTATAAAGGAAAGTGGCTTGTAACTGATGATTGGGGCGTGAGGGAATTGGCATATCCTGTAGCAAAGCATACAAGAGGGCACTATGTGCGAATTGAGTACGGGGTGCCAGGAAATGCAATTCAGGAAATAGAGAGAAAATTGAGATTAAACGAAGATGTGTTTAAATTTCTTACAGTTAAATTACAAGATAAATTTGAGATAGAGGAGGAATAGTTATGGCATTTAAATTCACACCCCGTAAAAAATTCTGTCGCTTCTGCGCAGACAAAAATTTGCCTTTGGATTATAAAAGGCCTGATATATTAAAGGATTTTGTTACTGAAAGGGGCAAGATAATTGGCAGAAGAATTACTGGCACCTGTGCAAAGCACCAGAGAAAATTGACCAGAGAGATAAAAAAGGCGAGACAAATGGCCCTTATGTACTACACCACAATACACAGTGTGGAAGTGAATAAGAAAATTAAAGGAGTTGAGAGATGAGGGTTATACTTAGGACAGATATTGAAAAATTAGGTAAGCTTGGCGAGGTGGTGGATGTTAAGCCCGGATATGCGAGAAATTATCTTTTGCCCAAAAAATTGGCCATGCTGGCTACTCCGTCAAATTTAAAGATATTTGAGCATGAAAAGAAAAAATTAGAGGAAAAGCTTAATGCTGAGAGATTTAAGGCAAAGGAATTGGCCGAGAAATTAGAGAAGGAAAAAATTGAGATCCAGGTAAGAGTTGGTGAAGGTGATAAACTCTATGGGTCTGTTACTTCTTCAAATATTGTTGATGAGCTTGCAAAGAGAGGTTTTGAAATCGATAGAAAGAAAGTGGAGTTGGATAAACCAATTAGATCACTTGGTGAATATCAGATTCCTGTGAAACTCTATCCTGGTGTAGTGGCCACTTTAAATGTCTCTGTGGTGAGGTACCAGGAAGAAGGTGATGAACAGGCAAGCCAAGGTGAATAATTATGAGAGAAGGCCCTTTGTCTCCTCTCCTGAAAAAATCTTGCCAGAACTTATAAAAAGGGTTCCCCCCCATAACCTAGAGGCTGAACAGGCAGTTTTGGGGGGGATTTTAATAGATAATTCAGTTTTTCATTCAATATTGGAAATCTTAAAACCAGAGGATTTTTACAATCCCGCCCATAAAATTATTTTTCAAACCTTTTTGGACCTGTACTCAAAGAATGTCCCAATAGATCTTATTACTGTTAAAGATGCGTTAGAAAAGGCTGGGAAGTTGGAACAGGTAGGGGGCGTTGTATATCTCGCCAGTTTAAGTGAGCAAATAGTTCCCTCAGCAAGTGCTATACATTATGCTGAAATAGTAAGAGAAAAGGCAATAAAAAGGGAGCTTATAAGTGGTGGTGCAAAAATTATTAACCTTGCATATGAATTCGATGAGGACACTGATACCCTTTTAGATCAGGCAGAGCAATCTATATTTCAGATATCTGAAAGCAGGGTTTTACCCCGATTCAAATCCAGTAAACAGCTTGTTGATGAAATTTTTGAAAAGCTCGCTACAAGATATGAAAAAAAAGAACTCGTAACCGGGGTTCCTACAGGCTACAAAAAATTAGACCAATTAACTGCTGGCCTCCAGAAAACAGATTTGATTATTATTGCAGGTAGGCCCAGTATGGGAAAAACTGCCTTTGGACTGAACATTGGGATGAGGGCTGCTTGTGAAGAAAATATACCAACAGCAATCTTTTCACTTGAGATGTCCATGGAGCAACTCATGATGAGGATGCTCTGTGCCAGGGCCAAGGTGGATCTAAAAAAACTGAGGACAGGATATTTAAAGGACGAAGATTGGGCCAGACTATATGTGGCAGCAGATGAATTATCCAAGGCCCCCATATATATAGACGACACACCTGCACTTGAACCTCTGGAACTCAGGGCAAGGTGCAGAAGACTTAAAAGTGAAAAGGGGCTGGGGCTTGTTATAATTGATTATTTGCAGCTCATGCACGTTCCCCAAAAAAGAGATTCAAGGGAACAAGAAATTTCCTATATATCCAGAAATTTAAAGGCCTTGGCAAAGGAAGTAGATGTGCCTGTAATAGCCTTAGCACAGCTAAATAGAAAGGTGGAAGAGAGAAAGGACAAAAGGCCAATGCTCTCTGATTTAAGGGAATCTGGAGCAATAGAACAGGATGCAGATGTGATAATATTTTTATATAGAGATGAAGTGTACAATAAAAAGGAAGATAACCCCAAAAAGGGTATTGCTGAAATAATTATTGGAAAACAGAGAAATGGTCCAATAGGCAGTTTGGAATTGGCATTTTTGGCCAATTGTACAGCTTTTGA
>JAMOQN010000069.1 GCA_027063985.1 Desulfohalobiaceae bacterium | reverse complement strand
CATGTTGTTATGTCTGTTTTGTTGATAGAGCCCTTTTTAAATAAAATAAAAGGTCTTAGTAATGATTTAATAATGCATTTAAAACATATTATACTTTCTCACCATGGTGAATATGAATTTGGCTCTCCCAAAAGGCCTAAAACCAGGGAAGCACTAATAGTACACTTTGCCGATAACATAGATGCAAAATTAAATATGGTAGGCACTCTTATTGATGACATGGAAGATGAACAGGAAAATTGGTCAAAGTACCAGCGTTTTTTAGAAAGAAAGATATTTAGACCTGTACATACAAATGAATTTATTAAAGGAGCAAAAGAGAAAAAGCGGAGGTCCATAGAGGGATGTTCATTGCCTTTGAAGGAATAGAAGGATCAGGTAAAAGCACCCAGAGCAGATTACTTGCTAAGACTTTAAAAAACAGAGGCTTTGAAGTGGTGTATTCTAGGGAACCTGGAGGTTGTGCTTTGGGTGATGATCTAAGGAAGATATTGCTGGATTCCAAAAACAAAGATTTAGATCAGAGATCTGAGCTATTTATGTATCTTGCAGCCAGGGCACAGCATGTAAAAGATAAAATTATGCCTGCTGTTCGAGATAATAAGATTATAATTGTAGATAGATTTAATGACTCTACTATTGCTTATCAGGGATATGGAAGGGGATTGGACACAGATTTTGTATATCAGCTATGTGATTTTGCCTGTTATGGACTCTGGCCAGATATTACAATAGTTTTGGATATGCCTGTAGAAATAGGTATTAAAAGGGCCAGATTAAGAAATGAGTTTTATAAAAAAAATAATATGGATGAATCAAGGTTTGAACAAGAGGAGCTCAAATTCCATGAACGGGTAAGAGAAGGTTATCTAGATCTTCAGAAAAGATACAATGAGCGAATTGTGATTATAGATGCTACTGGCTCAGTGGAGGAGATTGGCAGTTCGATTCTGTCAGTGTTAAAGGAAAGACTGGGATTAGAGGTGTAAGGAGATTTTATGGAAAATATAGCAGTGGTACTTTGCAGGACCAAGTATTCAGAAAATATTGGTTCAGCTGCAAGGGCGTGCGTGAATATGGGTGTTAATGAGTTGATATTAGTAAGTCCCAAGGAATTGGATTTAAATAGGGCCTTACCTTTGGCAACCCCTAAGGGAAAAAATATTTTAGAAAGGGCATCTATTGTGTCTAATCTCTATGTTGCCCTTGAAAACTTTAATAAGGTCTATGGTACCACTGCCAGGACAGGGGGATGGAGAAAGAGGATATTACTTCCCAAACAGGCTGCCTCTGAGATTGCTAAAGATGTAGCTGAGGGAAGAAAAGTAGCCATTGTTTTTGGACCAGAGGACACTGGACTTTTGAATCAAGAAATAGAATTGTGTGGGCAATTAATTACAATTCCAACAGATCCAGGGGCATGGTCCCTTAATGTGGCACAGGCAGTATTAATTATCTTATATGAATGTTTTAATAAAATATCCTATCACAACTGGAGTAAGACCAATTTAGAAAAAGATCTAACTAAATATGCAACTCATAAGGATTTGCAATTATTATTTGAAAATCTAAAAAAAGTACTTAGAGAAATAGACTTTTTATTGCCGCATAATGCAGATTATTTCATGTTACCCTTAAAGCGATTTATCCACAGGATTAATCTAAAGAAAAACGAATTTAATATGTTAATGGGTATCTGCAGGCAGTTTCTCTGGTATTTTAGGCAAATACCGAAGAGTAAAGAGTAAATTTTTCTTGCGGCTATCGTTTTTTTTGACTAAAATACCTAGAAGTGTTGATGTAACCTAAAAAAAGGGAGTAAAGATATGCAAGATACTAAACAAAAACATGAAGAGATGCTTCAATTGGTTTCATTTAAACTTGGTGACGAGGAATTTGGTGTAGATATTATGCAAGTTCAGGAAATAATTAGGATGCAAGAGATAACATCTGTTCCAAATGCCCCTGAGTTTGTGGAAGGGGTGATTAATCTTCGTGGACGAGTAATTCCAATAATAGACTTGAGAAAGAGGTTTGGTTTAGAAGAAAAATCCCATGATAAAGCCACTAGGATTATAGTTGTAAAGGTTGATGATTTGACTGTTGGACTGGTTGTGGATGAGGTATCAGAAGTATTGCGTATCCCAGCAGATACCGTTGAACCACCACCTCCAATAGTGGCTGGAGTGGAATCTGAATATATTAGGGGAGTTGGAAAACTTGAGGACAGGTTGCTTATTTTGTTAGATCTGTCCAAGACCTTGAGCAAAGAAGAAAAAGCATCCTTGCAGTTGATGTAAATGAAAAAAAATAGCTATAAAGCCCTTATTTCTTCGGATTGGAATGAATGTCTGTCTCCTTCTCGGCCTTTTGACCCTATTCTTTTTAAATATCCTGAACTATCAAACAAGATTCAGGATATTTTTAAAAAATATACATCAAACCAGATATCTTATAAAAAGGGTCTTGAAATAATAAAGGATTGTTTGCCCAGCCCTATTACCCCTAAAGATATGGATGCATATTTGATGGAAAAGTTTTCTGTTTACCCTGGAATATTAGAGTTTATCCAGTGGTGTAAAGAAAACAACATACTTTTTATGATAAATACCACAGGATTTATTGGCTATTTTGAGAGGGCAATGGCTTTGGGGCTACTGCCCCATATTGAAATAATAAGTGGAAGTCCTTTTATAAGGTTTAACGGCTATAAAAAATCTACCTATTTTTTAGAGTTATATGATACAAAGGACAAACAAAAGAACACCCAATTGGTGAAACAAAAATATAACATCAATAGAGTTATTTTAATTGGCGATTCTGGAGGTGATGGCCCCCACTTTGTGTGGGGGAAACAAAATGGATGCATCTTAATCGGATGTATGGCAAAGCCATCACTTAAGTCTTTTTGTGATAAATATTCAGTGGAGATAGACGAATTTATAGGGGATTATAAATACATTTCAATGAAGATCGATCTAATAACAACTGTTAAAAAATACATCTAAAAGTAAGAGTCTTCTCCTAAAAAATCTTTTTTTCTAATGATATTTCAATCCTTACCCAAATTCTAATCCTGCCTTTCCAAGTGTCCATTTTTTTTTTGGATACTATATTTTTGATTATTCAAAGTAAAAATTTCTAGTTGACTGTTTCCATATTTTCTGAGATATAAATACCTAACTAACGTTAGGGAGATAAAAATGAAGAAGAATAGGGCTAG
>JAMOQN010000068.1 GCA_027063985.1 Desulfohalobiaceae bacterium | reverse complement strand
CCCATTTGTCACACTCTTCTCTTGATATGTTCTCTTTTTTTGCAGCAGTCTCAGCCCAGCTCATCATGGATACTAAGGTGCCATACCTTTCTATTGGTTGAGACATGACCCTGCCACGCTGAAGTCTGTCGTATAATGGTAATCCCCAAATAGACAGGTCTCCGTGCCCTCTTGGCATGTTGCCTTTCCCACCTATGCCCCATCTAATACTGCCAGGAAGGTAAAATTCTGCATTACTCATACTCTCTACTCCACCAGCAACCACTATTTCTGCTTGATCTGCCTGTATTAAAGATGCCCCTACACGAATTACATCCAGTCCTGTACAGCATCGCCTATCAATGGTAATCCCAGGGATATTATCAGGCCATCCAGCAGTCAAAAGGGACATACGGGCTATATTTACATATTCCCCATTTTGATAGGCCTGACCCATTATGACTTCATCCACGTCCTCTGGAGAAAGACCTATTTTTTCAATAACCTTATTTAACACAATGGCCCCAAGGTCATACGCCTCAACATCCTTTAATGCTCCTCCAAATCTACCAACAGGGGTCCTCACTCCACCTACAATCACCACTTCCTTCATGACATCCTCCTTATCTCTTTTTCCTCAAAAGAATCTTTTTACTAATAATCAGCTACTCCTATCTTATTTCCGTTCTCATCATATAGATACCATCCCCTTCCAGTTTTTCTCCCAAGATGTCCGAGCCTTACCTTACGTCTTAAAATCTCTGGAGGATACCATCTAGGATCCTTTGTCTCTTCATAGATTGCCATAAGCGCGCCATGAGTGACATCTAATCCAACCATATCTCCTGTTTCAAAGATTCCCATTTTTCGACCAGCAGCAAGCTTTAGTCCTTTGTCTACGTCCTCAACAGTGCAAACACCTGCTTCCACCAATCTCATTGCCTCCATTGTTGCTGGGAAATTGATGCGGTTTATTATAAAGCCTGGCACATCTTTTTTTACCAATATTGGTTCTTTGCCAAGGCTCTTTACAAACTCTTCCCCTAACTTAAAGGTCTCATCACTGGTTGTCATGGCCTTCACCACTTCTACTGCCTGCATCATGGGAACTGGACTAAAGAAATGAAGGCCTAGGACCTGTTCTCTACGATTTGTGCAAGCTGCAAGTTCAGTGACTGAAATTGCGCTGGTATTTGTGGCAATTATTGTGTGTTTGGGAGCTATTTTATCAATATTTTCAAATACCTCTTTCTTTAATTCCAGTTTTTCAAATACTGCCTCAATTACCAAATCTGCCTGGGCCGCTGCATCATATGAAGTTACTGGATTTATTCTTCCAATGATTGTCTCAACAGGCTCAGTTAATTTTCCTTTTTCCACAAACTTTGAAACTGACCAATTTATATTTTTCATTGCCCTATCCAGGGCATCTTTAGATATATCGCACATATAAACAGTATAGCCGCTCTGGGCACACACCTGGCTGATCCCACTTCCCATAAGGCCTGAACCTACTACAAAAACATTTTTTATATTAGAAACCATAATCATACCTCCTTTTTGTAATTTTTTAATTATATTCTTTAAAAATCTCTCTTGCTATGACCAATTTCTGAATTTCACTTGTCCCTTCATATATCCTGGTCAAGCGAACATCCCTGTAAAACCTCTCTACAGGACATCCCTTAATATATCCTTCTCCGCCATGTACTTCTAAAGCTATTCTGGCAGCCTTATTTGCCAGCTCTGTGCAGAACAGCTTCACCATTGAAGCCTCTTTAATAATGGAGGTGCCAAGTTTGTCTCTTAGCCATGCAGCATGATATACCATTTGCCTTGCTGCATAAATCTCTGTTGCAAGTTCTGCCAACATAAATTGAATGCCCTGAAAGTTTGCAATTGGTCGTCCAAATTGGTGTCTCTGCTTAACAAATTTAACAGAGAGCTCTAAAAGCTTTTGAGCAGTACCCATGGCGCAGGCACCCATTGTGAGTCTACCCTTATCAAGTACCTTCATGGCAGTCTTAAACCCATATCCGATCATTTTATCCCCACCAATGACATTTTCCTTTGGGACAATACAGTTATCAAATATTAGCTCTGCAGTATGAGATCCTCTGAGTCCCATCTTTTTTTCCAGCTTTCCAACCTTAAACCCAGGATAGGTCTTTTCAACAATAAATGCAGTTATGCCACCTTTTGCCTTTTTCTCTGGATCAGTTACGGCAAAAACCGTTGCAACATCAGCAATATCACCATTGGTAATAAAGATTTTTGACCCATTTAACACAAAGTGATCTCCTTTAAGCTCTGCCCTGGTTTTTATGTTGGCTGCATCAGATCCTGCTTCAGGTTCAGTTAGGGCAAAACATGCAGTCCACTCTCCAGATGCAATCTTTGGCAAATATTTTCTTTTTTGTTCCTCGGTCCCATCAATCAAGATCCCCTGGGAACCTATTCCATTGTTGGTACCGATCCTTGTCCTAAAACATGCATTGGTTTTAGAAAGCTCTTCATAAATAAGGCATTCTCCTAAAGTTCCCAATCCAAGTCCCCCATACTCTTTTGGGATTGAGATACCAAATAGTCCCATATCCCTCATCTTTTGGACGATCTCTTCTGGAATCTTATCTTCCTTCTCCACCTGATTACTGATAGGCTCAAGTTCTTCTTCCACAAATTTCTTTACCCTGTCTTTCATTTTTTGAATGTTTTCTGGTACTTGAAAATCCACTTTTACCCTCCTTGTTTATTCAATTTTCTGTCTTTTTAATGACTCAATATTTTGCTAAAACCTATCGCCTTGTTTTTACTATTTTTTTCTATCCTTTTACACACACCATAGTGATATTCATCCTAATCCTTTAAAACCCCTTTTAAAAAAAGCTTCTTCCACTGATCTGCTATCTCCTTGGGAGATTTCTCTCCCTTAGGAGAATACCACCTAATTGCCCAATTTACACTACCAAGAATGGCAAAACCCACAAGTTTTTCATCAATATCTTCTCTAAAATACCCTTGTTTTTTCCCTGAAGACAAAATATTCCTCACATGAGATTCATATTTATCTCTTAAGGCCACCACATCAGACCAAAATCCTTTTGCATTGATTTTATTTATTTCCCTCAAGCTCACTGTAAAAAGTTCTAGGTTTTCACATATTAGCATTATATGGGAGTCAATGATCCTCTCTAACTTTTGGACAGGAGAAGTGTTAGAATTAGCTATTTCTTCGATGGAATGGATGA
>JAMOQN010000067.1 GCA_027063985.1 Desulfohalobiaceae bacterium | reverse complement strand
TTGTAGATAATCTGTGGGCAATAATAATTGAAGTTCTATTTTTCATGAGATTATCCAGTGCATTTTGAACAATCCTTTCAGATTCTGTGTCCAATGAACTAGTTGCTTCGTCTAAAATTAATAGAGGAGGATTTTTTAAGAGTGCCCTGGCAATAGTTATCCTCTGTTTTTCTCCTCCAGATAGTCTAACCCCCCGCTCCCCCACTATTGTGTTATATCCATGTGGAAGCGCAGATATAAAATCATGGGCATAGGCTATTTTGGCAACCCTAATAATTTGCTCTTCATCAACATCAAAAATTCCGTAAGTAATATTATCTCTAATTGAGGCATTAAAAAGTATGGTCTCTTGAGAAACTATCCCAATAAACCTTCTAAGGGAACGAAGGGTATATTTTCTTATGTCATTTCCATTTAAAATGATTTTCCCCTTTATTGGGTCGTAGAATCTTGGAATTAGATTTATAAGTGTGGTTTTACCTGCACCGGATGGTCCAACAATAGCAAGTTTTTCTCCAGGAGCAATTTTTAGGTTAATGTCTTGAATGGCCCAATCTGGGGTATTTTGATATTTAAACCATACATCTATAAATTTTAACTCCTTAAAGGGAGGCTTAAGTTCTAGATCCCCTTCATCTTCAATTGAGATTTCTTCTGAATCAAGTACCTGGAACACCCTTTCTGCGCCTGCAATAGCCCTTTGTAATACCATATTTGATTTATTTAATCTCTTTACAGGATCATATAACATCATAACTGCAGTTAAGAAGGAAAAAAAGGTACCTGGGGTTGAATGGCCAGCTATTACCTGTGTACCTCCATACCATATAACCAAGCCAATTCCAAGAGAACCAATAAATTCCATCACAGGAGAAGATAGGGAATTGTAAAAAATGCTTTTTAGGGCAATCCTTATTAGTTTTCTATTCTGGACTTCAAATGTCTTGGTCTCCTTTTTTTCCATGGCAAAGGCCTTTACCACTTTTATACCACTAAATATTTCCTGTAATATATTGGAGATGTCCGCAATTTTTTCCTGGTTTTTCCTACCCAATTTTCTCAATTTTCTTCCAAAATAAACTATTGGATAAAGGGCAATTGGGAGCACAACTATGGCCCAAGTAGCAAGATAAGGATCTCGATAAAATGCAACAAAGGTAAGCCCTATTACAGTAAAAAATTCTTTTGCCAGGTTTACAATTTCAGGTACGCTATTTCTTAAGAGATTTACATCGTTTATTATCCTTGACATTAGCATTCCAACTCTATTTTCCTCAAAGAATGTAATAGGTAGTCTTATCATTTTTTCATAGAGTTGGTTTCTTAAGGTCTCTAACACCCTCATTGCACAAAATTGTAATTGATAACTTTGAATTAATCTAAATATTCCTTTAAAGGCAAAAATCAAAATAACCAGAATAGGAATGGTTTTTAGGGCTTCTTTGTTTTTTTCTATAAAGATTCTATCTAAAGCTGGTTGCACAAGATATGCTGAATAGGCAGTACAGGCTGCAACAATGATCATAGAGATTATAGACAATATAATTCGTGGTATATAGGGTTTGAAGTAAGATAATGTCCTTTTAAGATAATACCATCCTGAATTATAGTCATTAGATATTTTGCTCATAATTATATTAACCTTTGCTCTTCTAACAGGTAATACAAATCTAAAAGGTCTTTAGCTATTATATCAATTTTTATGTTTGAGCATTTTTCCTTTTCACTTAATCCATATCCTGTAAGTACCAATGCGTTAACTAATAGTCCTGCATTGATTCCAAAATACATATCAGACAATTTATCTCCAGCAATTGCAGTCTCATTTTCTAATAATCCATATTTTTTTTTCAAATTTTGCCACATTCCAATGGCAGGTTTTCTACATGTGCAGTTATCACTCGGTGTGTGGGGACAAAATTCTATATCTTTAATTTTTACATTATACTCATTTAAAATATCGTATAATTTATTTTGTACTGCAAAAAAATCTTCTGTCTTATAATATCCTCTTCCTATTCCTGATTGGTTTGTGACAATAAATAGCTCAATCCCTTTTTGTGTGAATTTTTTCAGTGCCTCTTTTGCATTGGGTAAGAGTTCTACATCATCTGGATTTCCTAGATAATGTTTTTCAACAATTATAGTACCATCTCTATCTAAGAGGAGATTTTTTATTTTAGCCATATTTTTATTTTTCTGGACAGGAGATTATCTCTATTCCATCCATATAGGGTCTTAGTACTTCTGGAATTACAATAGATCCATCTTCTCTTTGATAATTTTCCAATATAGCAACTAAGGTCCTTCCAACTGCAAGACCTGATCCATTTAAAGTGTGGACAAATTCTTTTTTCTTTGAATTTTTTGGTTTGAATTTAATATTGGCACGCCTTGCCTGAAAATCTTCAAAATTGGAACAAGAAGAAATTTCCCTATATGTATTCTGGCCAGGAAGCCATACTTCAATGTCATATGTCTTTGCCGCTGAAAAACCAAGGTCACCTGTGCAAAGAACCACGACCCTATAGTGCAGCCCTAGCTTTTGCAAAATTGACTCAGCATGGGACAAAAGTAATTCCAGTTCCTGGTAAGATTTATCGGGATGGACAAATCTTACCAGCTCTACTTTATTAAATTGGTGTTGTCTAATCAGCCCTTTTGTATCCTTACCATAGGAGCCTGCTTCTGACCTAAAACAAGGGGTATAAGCAGTATATGCAATTGGCAAATCATCTTCATCTAATACTTCATTTCTGTAGATATTTGTAACAGGTACTTCAGCTGTTGGGATTAAATAATAGTCCCAATCTTTGATTTTAAATAGATCTTCCTCAAATTTTGGCAATTGTCCAGTTCCAAACATTGTTTCACTGTTAACCAAAAAGGGTGGTAATACTTCTGTATAGCCATTTTCCTTTGTCTGCACATCTAGCATAAAATTGATAAGTGCCCTCTCTAATCTTGCTGCCCATCCAAAATATAGAGCAAACCTAGATCCAGCTAGCTTAGCTGCCCTTTCAAAGTCCAGTCCTTTAAGGTTGGTACCAAGATCCCAATGTGGTTTTGGCTCAAAGTCAAATTCTGGTTTAGTTCCCCATTTTTTAATTTCCACATTGTCCTCATCAGAATCTCCCTCTGGGACATCTTTGGCAGGGATATTGGGAATTTGAGCCCTAAAGTCAAAGAGCTCTTTTTCAACTTTCTTTTTTTCCTTTTCCAGTTCCTTTATTT
>JAMOQN010000066.1 GCA_027063985.1 Desulfohalobiaceae bacterium | reverse complement strand
AGTTTCTGATCATTTTGTAAAATCTCTTTGATTGCATCAAGGCAAGCTCCTACAGCTTTTTCTGCCTCTGTTTTTTTCATCTCTGCCAACTCTGCTACTTTTGCAATAAGATCTGCCTTTGTCATTATATCTTCCTCCTTTAATTGTTTGGGCCTTAATATTTTATTCCTTGCCACAACTTGTTTTCACATTTAGGTCAAAACACATTTTTTTTCTGATAGGATGCGTATGTTAATATCAATTAAAAAGTTCTGTCAAGCTATTATCCCTTAATTTACAGGGATAAACTGGACAAATTATAAAAATTTTAAAAAATTGCCTTTGAGAGCTCCAAATAATCTTCACAACTTAACATATTAGGACGCATGTTTTCGCTTAACTTTTGTCTTTTAAAAACTTCCTCAACTTCCTCGTTCCAATAACATTTAAGTAAATTTTTAAGTTGTTTTCTGGGGCTACTGAAGCATATTCTTAAAGTCTTTAATAACCCTGTTTTTGTTTTTTTGTCTAGAAAAATCTTTTTAGGAGTTAAAACAATTACCTGGGACATAACCTTTGGACGGGGAAAAAAACTACCTGGATTTATTTGAAATTCCAATCTTATATCACAAAATGACTGTATCCAGACAGAAAGGGCTCCATATTTTTTCTCACCCACCTTGGCCCCTATTTTTTCAGCCACTTCCTTTTGTACAGTAAACACCATTTTTTCTACGCCTATCGAATTGGCGGCAATATCCCAAATAAGGGTAGTGGCTATATTATAGGGTAAGTTACCCACGATCTTATTGAATTTTCCATTAATCTTAGACCAGCAAACATCAAGTGCATCCATTACCAGGACATCTACATTGAAATTTTTTTTTATATAAAATCCAAGTTCCATATCTTTTTCTATTGTGAGGATAGAACCTGCACTATTTTCAAGATATCCAGTTAAAGCCCCCTGGCCAGGTCCAATTTCTATTATTTTGTCAGACTCCCTTGGAGATATTATACTGACTATTTTTCTCAACACATTGGGATCTTTTAAAAAATTTTGCCCTAGACTTTTTTTATGAATAAAACCAACTTTTTTTGTGTTGGTTTTAAAATTATTCCAATACATCAAATTTCTCAAATTTCATTATAAAGTTGGCCCTGCCCTGGGTGGCAGATCTAAGATCTGTTGAAAATCCAAATAGTTTTCTAAGTGGAGCCAGTGCGTGGACAACCTTGTCAGTTCCCCTCTCAAACATATTTTCAATCTTTCCACCTTTCATGCCTATAAGGGAAATAACGTCTCCAACAAATTCTTCTGGTACGTATATTTCCACAGACATAATTGGTTCCATCAAAACAGGCCCAGCACTGCTAAGGGCCTTTTTAAGGCCACTGGCTGCAGCCATGTGATATCCTATTTCTGAAGACTCTTCTCTTAAATTGCCAAGCGATAATACTGAAACCTTAACGCCCTGAACAGGGCTTCCCTTTAAAACGCCACTTTGCAGACCATCTTTAATTGCTGTTTCTGTTGCAACAACAAATTTTTCTGGAAAGGCTGTTGTATCCACCTCAAATACAACCTTATTGTCCTTGTGCCTATCTATTGGCTCTACCTTTAGTTCAACACAACCATAGTGCATCTCATCTCCAAGTTCCTTTAAGAATTCTTCTTTAGCTGTAGCAGATTTAGATATTGTCTCCCTGTATACTACCTGGGGATTTCCTGCCCTGAATTCCACATTATGTTCTCTTTTTAGTCTTTCTTGAACCACCTCTAAGTGGAGCTCACCCATACCAGATAATATTATCTGGCCAGTCTCTTCGTCCACCTCCATAAAAAGGGTAGGGTCTTCTTTTAGAAGTTTATTTAAGGCTTCTATTAATTTTTCTCCTTCTGATGTATTTTTGGGCTCAAGTGCAATGGATATAACTGATTGATAATCACTTATTTTTTCAAGAATTATTTTGTCATCTTCAAAGCAAAGGGTATCTCCAGTCTTAACGTCCTTTAGTCCTGCTGCCCCAACGATTTCTCCAGCCCTTGCCATATCAATGCGTTCTTTTCTATCTGCATGCAGGGTAAATAATCTGGCAATCCTCTGTTTTTTATCCTGGGTTGCATTATAAACAGTATCTCCAGGCTTGACTGTCCCAGAATAGACCCTGAAAAGAGACATCTGTCTTCCTGATTCCATGGTGATCTTAAAGACAAGGGCTGAAAATGGAGCCTTAGAGGATATGGGAAAGACCTTTTTTTTCTTTGTCTCTGGGTCAATTCCCTCTATTTGTTTAACTTCTAAAGGAGAGGGCAAAAAATCACATATCCCATCTAATACTGGTTGGACTCCTATATTTTTTAAGGCGGAACCAGCAAATACTGGGGTAAGCTTGAGCTCAATAGTACCTTTTTTAAGTCCCTGTTTTATTTCGTAAGTAGAGATCTCTTCTTCAGATAAATATTTTTCTAAAAGGGATTCATCTATCTCTGATACACTCTCAATTAGCTTATCTCGCCAAGGCTCTGCCTTTTCTCGCTGTTCACTAGTAAGTTCTCTTTTTTCAAATTTTTCGCCGTCAGTTGAAGGGTCAAACCATAAAAATTTCATCTCAATTAAATCTATAATTCCCTCAAATTCCGCTCCTGCTCCCCAGGGTATCTGCACTGCAACTGGATTTGCCCCTAATTTTTTCTTCATCTCCAAAAGGACATTCTCAAAATCAGCGCCAATTCTATCCATCTTGTTTACAAAGGCTATCTTGGGGACATGGTATTTTTCTGACTGTTTCCACACTGTCTCGCTCTGGGGCTCAACTCCGCCTACCGCACAAAAAATGCCAACTGCACCGTCTAACACCCTAAGCGCCCTTTCAACCTCTATGGTAAAATCCACATGGCCTGGGGTGTCTATAATATTTATCTGTTTGTCCTGCCAGTGACAAGAGGTACACGCAGATGTAATAGTAATTCCACGCTCTTGCTCCTCCGGCATATAGTCCATTGTAGCTGTCCCTTCATGGACTTCTCCCATTCTGTGGATCCTCTTGGTATAATATAAAATTCTCTCAGTAAGAGTTGTCTTTCCAGCATCAATATGGGCAATAATTCCTATATTTCTTATAAAATTTAAGTACTTATCAAATCCCTTTGCCTTTTTAGACATACTAAACCCCTCGTCTTATTATCTGGACTTGCGAAAATTGATGCTTAACCCTTCACGCTTATCTCGTCAATTATTTCTCTCAACTCCCAAATTACGGTTATTGGTGTAGTGGTGTA
>JAMOQN010000065.1 GCA_027063985.1 Desulfohalobiaceae bacterium | reverse complement strand
CCTAAGATGGCTCCACCTGAAAAAACCAAACCCCCTTTCCACACCATAAAGGCCTCCAGGGGGTGATTTAAAAAATATTTCAGGTTCATCAGGACATATAAAAACCTTGCCCCCAATATCCCTGCAATAATAATATAAAAACCTAAATCAGATACTATTTTTGCATCTAATTTCTGTTTTTTTGCTTCCCTGGATACATAACCCAGGGCAAGCAAAAACGCAGATGCAATAAAAAAACCATAGGTATATATAGTAACTGGACCTATCTTAACTAAAATAGGATGCATTTATATTTCCTTTTTCTAGGGCACCGCATATTTTTTCTTATGCCTTTCTCATGAAAATAGATAGTAAAATCATAAGCCCACCAATTGAAATTGCCATATCAGCAACATTAAAGGCAGGCCAATGATATTTTCCAATATATAAATCAATGAAGTCAGTCACTTCTCCAGAAAGTATCCTGTCAATTAAATTACCAATTGCACCTCCCAAAATAAGCCCAAGAGGGATAGAAATAAATAGACTTTTTTTCCCTTCTGTAAAAATCATATAAATTATAAAAAAAATAGCTATAATGGTTATAGCTGCTAATATATAGCACTCAGTGCCAGGTTTATTGAAAATACCAAAGGCAATGCCCTTATTTTTTATGTGGACCAGGTTCACAAAATTAGGGATTATCACTTTTCGGGAATACAAAGGAATATTAGTGATTACCAAAAACTTTGTCACCTGGTCGAAAACTACAACGAAAAATCCAACAACTAAAGAATAAATAATTTCTTTTCTGAGCTTAGGGAAAATCATAGTTTTTTAAGTACCTCTAAGCACCTTTCACAAACTCCTTTGTATTCTTCATCATCTGATACTGAAGTAGAATATACCCAACAACGGGGACATTTTACTCCCTTGGATCTTTCCACATCAATATAAAGTCCGTCGATCTCTTCACTTTTAAAAAGATCTAAGGTCCTATCTCCAGCTTTTTTAATATCCACCTTGGATACTATAAATATTTCTCTTAAGTACTTTTTAACTGGTGAGATTAAATCAAATAGATCCTCTCCAAGATACAGAGTTACATCACAATCAAGGGAATGGCCTACTATCCCCTGCTTTCTCTTTGGCTCTATTGCCTTGGTAACCTCTCCCTTTATCTTCTTCACTAAGTCCCAAAGATTTTTCTCTTCTGGATCTATTTTAAAATCCAATTCCTCAAATTTTAGTTCAAACACTGTTTGTGCCTTTTTTTCAAATTTCTCTGGAAGATTTTGATAGATCTCTTCTGCAGTAAAGCTCAAAATCGGAGCCATATCCAGCATAAGGATTTTTAGGATATAATATAGGACTGTTTGGGCTGAAAGTCTCTCAATGGATTTTGGATAAGACACATACAATCTCTCTTTTATCACATCTAAATAAAAAGAGCTCAAATCAACTACACACATGTTATGAAGTGCATAATATACCTTGTGAAATTCATAATTCTCATAAGCCTTCATTATGTTTTTATGTCGATCCAAGATAAGGGACAAATTATATCTATCAAAGGGAAGCAACTTATTAAATGGTACCAAATCCTTAGTAGGATCAAAATCTGAAAGATTACCCAAAATAAAGCGACATGTATTTCTTATCTTTCTGTAAGAATCCACGAGTTGAGATATGATCTTGTCTGATATGCGTATATCGTCTTTATAATCCTCATAGGATGTCCACATCCTTAAGATCTCTGCACCATATTTTTCAATTATCTCCTGGGGTCTTATCACATTACCAAGGGATTTTGACATCTTACGGCCTTCGCCATCCACAACATAGCCATGAGTAAGCACTGCTTTATATGGAGCAACTCCCCTTGTTCCAACAGATGCTAGCAAGGAGCTATGGAACCATCCCCTGTGTTGGTCAGATCCTTCTAAATAGAGATCAGCTGGGAACTTTAATTCTTTTCTTTTCTCCAAAACAGCGGCAAAACTGGTACCAGAATCAAACCATACATCTAAGATATCAGTCTCTTTTCTAAAATCCTTGCTTCCACATCTATTACATTTAAGCCCTGGTGGGACTATTTCATCAAGTGAGGCTTCAAACCAATAGTCAGCCCCCCTTTCATGGGTCTCGAATTTTTTGACTATTCCTTCCACCCATTCTGGGTCAAAATAGGCCTCACCACATTTTTTACAAACAAGCGCTATAATTGGCACACCCCAGGACCTCTGCCTTGATATACACCAATCAGGTCTTGTTGCCACCATATTATATATTCTCTGCATCCCCCATTGAGGAATCCATTTAACATCCTTTTCTATAACATCTAAAGATCTTTTGCGCAGATCATTTTTCTCCATTGAAATAAACCACTGGAGTGTTGCCCTGAAAATTACAGGCTTTCTGCACCGCCAGCAATGGGGATATGAATGTTTAATGGAACCTTTATGCAGTAAATTTTTAACCTCTTGTAATTTTTCAATTACCTTTGGATTTGCCTCAAAGACTGTAAGCCCATTAAAAAATTCCACATCATCTAAAAATCTACCAGAATCGTCTATTGGAGATAAAATTTCTAAATTATATTTAAGTCCAGTCTCATAGTCTTCTCTTCCATGACCAGGCGCTGTATGCACGCAACCAGTACCAGTATCCAAGGTAACATAATCAGCCAAGACTATTTTAGATTCTCTATTATAAAAGGGATGGGTAGCACTAAGCCCTTCTAACTCTGAGCCTTTTATCTTTTTAATCTTCTCTACATTTTCCCAACCAAATATCTCTGCACATACCCCAAGGAGTCTGTCAGCCAGTATATAGAACTCATCTTTTATTTTTACCACTGCATATTCATATTCTGGATGAACCGCTACTGCCACATTGGCAGGCAAGGTCCAGGGGGTTGTTGTCCAGATTACAATGTAACAAGGACCATTAATCTCAGGGACTAGTTTACACAATCCTTTGTCATTAAAAGGAAACCTCACATAGATTGAAGGAGATTCAATATCATAATATTCAACTTCTGCCTCAGCAAGTGCAGTCTCGCAAGATGGACACCAGTAAATGGGCTTTTTACTCCTTATAACTCCCCCATTTTTCATAAAATTACAGAGTTCCATAGCAGTTTGAGCCTCATATACCGGGTCCATGGTGATGTAAGGCTTCTCCCACCTACCAAAGACACCAAGCCTCTTAAATTCTTCCCTTTGAATATTCAGATACTTATTTGCATATTGCCTGCACCTTTCCCGTATCTCAATAACAGGCA
>JAMOQN010000064.1 GCA_027063985.1 Desulfohalobiaceae bacterium | reverse complement strand
AGCACCTTTTGAGCGAACTTGAATATCTAAGAGACAAAAGACACGATAGAAACAGACAAATAATAGAAAAATTAAAAGATGCTGGAATAGATATAACTTATAACGAGGTATTAAACATAGTTGAAAAGGGCTCTACAGTTGGAAGGCCACATATTGCAAGGGTTCTTGTTGAAAAAAAAGTGGCCAAAGATATAAAAGAAGCCTTTGACAAATATATTGGGCCATCTGGCATTGCATATGTACCAAAGACAAAATTTTCTCCCAAAAAGGCCATATCTATTTTAAAAAAAGAAGGCGCAACTGTAATTTTAGCACATCCTTATTCCTTAAATTTAACAAAACAAGAATTAAAAAAAGAGCTTATAAAACTCAAACAATATGGTTTAGATGGTATGGAGGTCTATTATTCTGAACATACACCTGAGCAGACTGAAATGTATCTTGGCCTCTGCAAAGAATTGAATTTACTTATTAGCGGCGGATCAGACTTCCATGGCACTGTAAAAAAACATATTGAGCTTGGATGGGGAAGGGGAAATTTAAAAATACCCTACACACTCGTGGAAGAGATGAAGAAATACAGGCAAAAAAGGGGGACATCAATTGCATAGACCAGAGGTCCTATGCCCTGCTGGCAACATGGATAGACTCACAACTGCCTTAACATATGGAGCGGACGCTGTTTACCTTGGAGGAGAAAAATTTAACCTCAGGGCAAAGGGGGCAAATTTTTCAAATAAAGAGTTAGAACAGGCTGTATCACTTGTAAAAAAGCACAAAAAAAAGGTCTATCTTTGTTTAAATGCTTATTTATATGACCATCAAATTTCTGAATTAAAGTCATATCTGGACGAAATCGGACACATACCCTTTGATGGAGTAATATGTGCAGATCCAGGAGTAATAGAAATACTAAAAAAAGACTATCCCCCATTCCCCATCCACTTATCTACTCAGGCAAACACATCAAACAGCTACAGTGTTGGGTTCTGGAAAAAGTTCGGGATAAAGAGAATAAACATTGCCAGGGAGACAAATTTAAAAGACATAAAAAAAATAAGATATGCACATCCAGATATAGAACTGGAAGTCTTTATACACGGGGCAATGTGTATGGCAATTTCTGGTAGGTGCCATTTAAGCGCATATCTAAACAATAGATCTGCCAATCAGGGACTTTGCACCCACCCGTGTAGATTTTTATATAAAATTAAGGGTATTGCAGTAGAGGAAAAACAAAGGCCAGACAGAATACTCTGGGAATATTTTGAACAAGATGATTTTAGCGCATTTTTCGCAGCAGAGGATTTATGCTTGATCAAATATTTAAAATGGTTTTGCATTAATAAAATTGATGCAATAAAAATAGAAGGACGCAATAAGACAAGCTCATATTTAGGCCCTGTTATTGATGTGTATATTACAGCATTAAAGGATCTGCAACAGAGAAGATTTAGATTAGATCTTTACTTAAAAGAACTAAGAAATAGTGCAACAAGGGTATGTAATACAGGATTTTTTTTACCAGGAAAAAGAAAAAATGTTATTGAACCAACAAAAAATAAAAATCCAGTTGTGTTTAAAGTAATACAAAAAATATCATCTGACAAGTATTTAATATCAGTAAGACATAAAATAGACATATCAAAACCATTGGAAATCATTATACCAGGTCTTATTAGACCTAAAATAGAGCCAAATACATACTTGTTTGAAGATAAAGATGGAAATTTAATTACAGAGATAAATTCCGGAATTACCTGCTATTTTAGATATGATAATGAATACTTAAAAGAAAATTTCTTGGTTAGGGGTTATTTATAATGGATTTTAAAAAATACTTTTTTTCAAATGGAATTAGATTTGAATGTACACAATGTGGTATATGTTGCACTGGAGAGCCAGGAACCGTTTATGTAACAGAAGATGAAATTAAAAAAATAGCAGATTTTCTAAATATAGATGAACAAAAATTAAAAAATGAGTTTTTATATCCATATAAAGATTCATATAGCATCAAAGAATTAGAAAACGGAGATTGTATTTTTTACAAAGATAAATCATGTACCATCTATCCAGTTAGACCAATGCAGTGCAAAACATATCCCTTTTGGCTTAAAAATTTAAGAAATGAAAAAAAGTGGAAAGAGGTTGAAAAAGAATGCCCAGGGATTGGAAAAGGTAAATTATACACTGCCAAAGAGATAATTGATTTAATATCAAAGAGTCCAATATAATCTATAGTTATGAAGCAAATTGAGGTTAATTAATTTATACTATTTCAAAATTTAAGTATTTGGTTAAAATGACTAATAGAGTTTTTCCTTGGCTTTATGGGGTTTTTCATATATATTTCTTTGAAATCAGCATGTAGGAGCAGGTATTGAAAAATTATCGGGACTATTATTTTAAAAAGGCTAAAAAAGAAAATTATCCAGCAAGGTCTGTTTACAAATTAATGGAAATGGACAAAAAGTTTGGTCTCTTTAAAAAAGGTCAAAATATCCTTGACCTTGGGGCATCGCCTGGTTCATGGACAAAATATGCAAGATCAAAGGTTGGAACAAATGGAAAAGTCGTTGCTATTGACCTAAATGAGCTAAAAATTCCCATACAACAGGGAATTGTCTTTTATCAGGGAGATATTTTAAATAGAGATGAGGAGTTAGAAAAAATATTAATGGATAATAGTCCATTTGACGTGGTATTAAGTGATATGGCTCCAAAGACAACAGGGGTAAAAATAACTGACCAGTCCCGCTCCTTGGAACTTGCTGAAATGGCACTGGATATTGCAATAGAATTCTTAAAACATAATGGTTCATTTGTAGTGAAGATATTTAATGGACCTGATGTTCCTGATTTTCAGAAAAAATTACGTAAATTTTTTAAAATAGTTAAAACCTATAAACCCAAAAGTTCAAGGTCTGAGAGCAAAGAAACATTCTTTTTGGGCTTTAAAAAACAATAAAATTAACTTTGCATTTGCAGGAGGGCATATGGCAGGACATAGTAAATGGGCAAATATTAAATATAGAAAAGGTCGTCAGGACGCAAAAAGGGGAAAGTTATTTACAAAGGCCACAAAGGAAATAATGGTTGCTGCCAAGGTGGGTGGTGGAGACCCATCCATGAACTCCAGGCTAAGGATGGCAATAGATTATGCAAAAAGCATAAACATGCCCAAAGACAAGATTGAGACAGCAATCAAAAAGGGGACTGGAGAAATATCTGCTGGTTCTTTAGACGAGGTGGTATACGAAGGATATGGTCCAGGGGGTGTTGCCATAATTGTAGAGGCAGTAACTGACAATAAAAACAGGACAGTTGCAGAAATAAGAAAGATATTCAGTAAAAACAATGGAAACCTTGGTGAAACTGGATGTGTTAGCTGGATGTTTGAAAAAATGGGAGTGCTTACATTTTCCAAGGAAAAATATTCAGAAGATGAACTCTTAGAAGTTGGATTAGATGCTGGGGTAGAAGATATAGTGGACGATGGAGATTCTTATGAAGTTAGGACTTCTGTAGAAGATTTTATGAAGGTAAAAGATGCCTATGAAAAGGCAGGGATAGAATTTGAGAACGCAGAGATAACCATGATTCCTCAAAACTATGTAAACCTTGATAAAGAAACAGCTAAAAAGGCCTTAAAACTCTATGAACAGTTAGATGACCACGACGATGTTCAAAAGGTACACACCAATTTTGAAATCCCAGATGAATTATATGAAGAGCTTAAAAATTAACCATGATAGTCCTAGGACTGGACCCTGGTATTAGACATACTGGATTTGGTATAATCGCAGGCGAGAAACAAAAGCTCTCCTTAATAGATACCGGGGTCATATCCCCTAAACAGAAGCAGGATTTAAGCGAAAAAATCTCATATATCTACAATCAAATAGTGGAGCTCATAAAAAAATATTCCCCAGAAGAAGCTGCAATTGAAGATGTTTTTATGTCTGTTAATATTCGCTCTGCACTAATACTTGGACATGCCAGGGGAGCAGCAATGGTTGCATGCACAAACAACAATGTTAGCATTTACACTTACGAGCCAACACTCATTAAAAAGACAATAGTGGGAAGAGGAAGGGCGGATAAAAATCAAGTGGCCTTTATGGTTGGCCAGATCCTTGGACAAAAACCTATCTGGCCCAAAGATGCCAGTGATGCAATTGCAATTGCTATTTGCCATCACTTAATTAGAACCACCCTTAAGAAGTACAAATGATCGGCTATATAAAAGGGAAAATAGTATTCATCAGTGAAGATATGGCTATTATCCTCACTTCTTCAGGCGTGGGGTATGAAGTAACAGTGCCAAAACCAATGTTAATTGATAAAAATTTTCTTAAAAAAGAACAAGTTGAACTTTACATAAAAACCGTTGTGAGAGAAGACTCAATAGAACTTTTCGGATTTGAGACCATGGAGCAAAAAGATCTTTTTAATAAACTTATTCAAGTAACAAAATTAGGCCCAAAGACTGCGATTAATATCCTCTCTAAACTCTCTCCAGATGAATTCATTGAAGCGATTTTTAATGAAAACATCATTAAACTTACCCAGATACCAGGAATAGGGAAAAAAACAGCAAAAAGAATTATTTTAGAATTAAAAGAAAAATTAGAAAAAACACATGGAATAAATAACTTATATATAAAACCAAAAAGAATAGACAATCAAAAATACTTAGATGTATTATCAGCACTTAAAAATTTAGGCTACAAAGACGAAGAAGTTGACTCTTTGATAAAACAGGAAATTGAACAGGAACCAGACCTCTTAATTGAAGAAATAATACGTAATATCTTGAAAAGACTGGCAAAAAAACATGAATAAAATCAAGGACCAAAACATCAGACCCCAGAACTTAGATGAATTTATTGGTCAAGAAGAGTTAAAAAGGAATTTAAAGGTCTTTATAAAGGCAGCAAAAGAGAGAAATCAGGCAATTGATCATATATTATTATATGGTAATCCTGGGCTTGGAAAGACCACCCTGGCCAGGATTATTGCAAGTGAGTTGGGGGTAAACTTAATAACCTCTTCTGGACCTGTAATAGAAAGGGGAGCAGACCTTGCTGCTATTTTGACAAACTTAAGCACAAATGACATATTGTTCATTGATGAAATACATAGATTGCACCCAGCAGTGGAAGAAATCTTGTACCCTGCAATGGAAGATTTTAAATTGGATCTCGTAATAGGACAGGGACCAGGTGCAAGGACTGTAAAAATAGACTTAGAGCCATTTACCTTGATTGGGGCAACTACAAGAATTGGACTTTTGAGCTCTCCTTTAAGGGATAGATTTGGGGTAATTTTTAGACTAAGTTTTTATTCCCCAGAGGATCTTGCAAAGATAATTCAGCGATCAGCGAGGGTCTTCCAGATAGACATTACCAAGGAAGGCGCGCTGGAGATTGGACGCAGGTCCAGAGGTACACCAAGGATTGCCAACAGGCTGCTTAGGCGAGTAATTGATTTTGCAATGGTGGAAGAAGATGAAAAAATAACAAAAGAGGTAGCAAGAAGGGCATTGGACAGGTTAGATATCGACCCATTGGGCCTGGATTCCATGGATAGAAAGATATTGAACATATTGATAAAAAGGTTTGGAGGTGGACCTGTTGGGATTAAGACAATAGCAACTGCATGTTGTGAAGAAATCCGCACAATAGAGGAAATTTACGAGCCTTATCTTATACAACTGGGATTTATAAAAAGGACCCCAAGGGGCAGGGTCGCCACACAAAGGGCATATAAACATTTAAAGATAAAAATTTTTTAAAAAATATCTTAAAGTCTTTTATGTGAAAAGGAGCCATTTATGAAAGTAATAAGACCCTCTTATGAAATTCTTTATCTTCCAGAACCAGATGAAATTTTAAGGGTAATAGAGACTGCTGGTAGGACGTGTTATAAATCTGAACACAAAATATCCCATGATTCTGCAAAGGAATTTATAAGAAGGATAATAAAATCTGGCCACGAAAGCGTAATTGAACACAGTTTTTTAACAGTGAAATTTATTTGTGATAGGGGAGTTACCCACGAACTTGTAAGACACAGGCTAGCAGCCTATTCCCAGGAGAGCACAAGATATGCCAATTATTCAATGGATAGATTTGGGTCCGAGATCACAGTGATAAAGCCCTGTTTTTTTGAAGAAGGATCTGATAAATATAATATATGGCTTAGGGCAATGGAGCAGGCAGAAAAAAATTATATGGAACTCTTAAAACTGGGCGCCAGGCCTGAAGAGGCAAGATCTGTGTTACCAAACAGCCTTAAGGCTGAAATTGTGATGAGTGCCAATTTTAGAGAATGGCGTCATGTATTTCGCCTTAGGTGTTCAAAAAGGGCACATCCTCAGATCAGAGAAATTATGATACCCCTTCTACAGGAGCTAAAAAAAAGGGTTCCAGTTATCTTTGATGATATTACTTATTAATGATTACCTTGCACTTGCTGTAGCAATACTCATGAGCTCATTTGGATCTAAGATCAAAATAACCCTACCATCCCCAAGGATAGTTGCTCCAGCAAATCCATGAATATCTCCAAGGTATTCGCCCATTGACTTAATCACTATTTCCTGCCGATGAAGGAGTCTATCCACAATTAAGCCTAACTTTCTGTCATTTACAGAAATTATAACCAGGGGCAGGATATCTCTATCTTCACCACTTCCATTTGTCACCCCAAGCACATCACCCAGTTCCACTAGACCAACCACCTCTCCTCTCAAAGTAGTTGTCTTCCGCCTGTTCACTTCATAAATTTTTGAGGAATCTATCTTTGTGGTCTCTGATACAGCATCTAAAGGAATTGCATATGTGTTATTTCCAGCTTCAACTAAAAGGGCTTCAATAATGGCAAGGGTAAGTGGTAAAGAGAGTGTAAATTTAGTCCCTTTCCCAACTTCACTCTGTACAAACACATTTCCGTTCAAACTTTTTATGTTGTTTCTCACAACATCCATGCCAACGCCTCTGCCTGATACATCAGTTACCTTTTCTGCCGTGGAAAAACCAGGGGCAAAGATCAACTCTATTGCCTCTCTATCATCCATTTTTTCAGCATCTTCTGGTGTGATTAATCCCTTTTCTATTGCCTTTTTCTTTATCTTCTCTGGATCAATTCCTCTACCATCATCTTCTACTTCTATCATAACAGAATTTCCTTCATGAAATGCCCTGAGCCAGACCTTACCAACTTCAGGCTTTCCTGCAGCTATTCTCTCTTCTGGTGTCTCCTGTCCATGGTCCACTGCATTTCTAATAAGATGTAACAAGGGGTCGCCAACTAATTCAACTAGGCTCTTATCCAGCTCTGTATCCTCACCCTCAATTATCAGGTCAATCTTTTTTCCACTCTTTCTGCTTAAGTCCCGCACCAGTCTGGGAAATCTGGAAAACACTGTGCGAATTGGAACCATCCTAACCTGCATAATGGTATCCTGCAGATCGTCAGAAATCCTGCCCAAAGCATCAGTGGTTTCGTAAAAGTCCTGTATCATTTCAGAGATATCTCTATTTTCTTCCAGTTGCCTTGTGAGCATTACAAATCTGTTTCTATTAATAATAAGTTCTCCAATCAAATTCATAAGGTGGTCTAATTTTTCATGATCCACCCTGATGGTGGAAGAAGTCTTAATTTTTTGTGTCTTTTGGACCTTTTTTGTTGTTGCTTGTTCCTTGTTTTCAACCTTACTCTTTTGAACATCCTTCTTTATGTCTTCAGTTTTCTTATGTTCTTCAGCCTCCTCTATTTTTTCCTCTTTTTCCTCTTTTTTAGACACATCTTCATCTTCTTCTTGCTCTACCTCTTTTTCTGCTTGTGATTTTTTCAGCTTCTCAATCTCTTTATTTATCATCTCTTCTAAGATCTCAGTCTCTTGAGATAAAATAGACAAAAGCGTATCAAAGCCCCCTTCCATATTCCTTCCCTGATCTACCAAAACAGCTGTCTGAGAAGCATATTTAGCACATTCTTCTAAATCCATATATTCGCACGCATTTTTAAGAGAATTTAGTGCCCTATATAGTCCATCAATGTAATCTCTATTTTCAGGTTCTTTTTCTAACGTAGTTAAGGCCAATTTTATATTCTCGAATTGTTGTCTAACTGTTTCAATAAAAATAGCCAGATCCTCATCATCCACTGGGATATCTTCTTGCGAAGCCTTTTCTTCTTCTGATATGGTGTCTGTTTCTGCTTTTTCCTCCTCTCCAGAACCAGTTAACCGGGAAATGGCCTTTTCCAGTTCCTGGGGAAGGCCTTTTAAATCTGGAGGTGTTACCAGTCCTGTTTCCTGGTCTATTGCATCCACCATTTCCTCTAACAAATCCAGTGTTTTTAAAAGTAAATCTAAAATGTCAGTGGGAATTTTTTCCTTATTTTGTCTGAAATAATTGAGTAAACTCTCTGCCTTGTGGGTTAATTCATAAAATTCCTTATACCCTATAAGCCCACTGTTACCTTTTAAGTTATGAAAGTATCTAAAAATATCTTGAATAATCTCTTCACTTCTTTCAGGTTCTTTTTCAATATCCACCAAAAGTTTATTTAAATTTTCTATATTGTCTTCAACTTCTTCCAAAAAATCACTCAAGTGTTCAGGACTATTAATTGTGAGCAAATATCCTTTGTCTTCTCCTTCAGCTCCTTTTTCAGAGGCCTCTGTTTCTTCAACTGATGGACTAGGTGTTTCGCCTTTTAACAGACTTTCAATGGTATCAATAATCGAGTCAATTTCAACATCCCCTTCTTCACCACTCTCCTCTAAATTATCCAGCATCTGCCGTAGTGCATCTGTAGCTTCCAGGATTACATCCATAATTTCAGGGGTATTTTTTAAATTCCCCTTTCTCATCTCATCGAGAATATTTTCTGCCTTATGGGCCAATTTATTCATCTTTTTTAAATTAAGGAACCCAGACGCCCCTTTTAGGGAATGCATTGGCCTGAAGATCTCATCTATCAAACTAAAATCATCTGGATTTTTCTCCAGTTCTAATAAATTTGGTTCAATCGTTTCCAGGTGTTCCCTTGCCTCGGCTATAAAATCCATCAAGACTTCTTGATCAGTCATGGCCCATATCCCCTATAATTTTATTTCTTTTTTCCAAGCAGCATATTTATATTCTTTAAGAGTTTATTTGGTTGTGCTGGTTTTACCATATAAATATCTGCACCAACCTCCAGACCTGCCTGGATATCCTTTTCTTCACCTTCTGTGCTTAGAATTATAATCGGTAAATCTCTGAAGGACTCCTGCTCCCTTATATTTTTTATAAAGGTAAGTCCATCCATCCTGGGCATATTAACATCACTAACTATCAGAACAATTTCTGGATTAGAGTAGAGTTTCTCAAGGCCATCAAGCCCATCTTCTGCAGTAATGACTTTAAATCCAGCCTTTTTAATTACAAAGGAAACAAGATTCCGAACAGTCTTGGAATCGTCAACAATCAAAATTGCTTTTTTTGCATCCATAATATCCCTTCTTTAACAAATTTTAGCTTTAAACCTTTACCAAATATATAAATATTTTGGTTTGTTTTTGCAAGTCCTACATGAAACATAAAAAATCTTCTCTATCCCATCACTATTTCAACTAATTTCTTTATATCCATAATACCAATTAATTTCTCGTCTTTTTTGATGAGCCCCATAACAACACCGCTGGCACCTATTTGCACATCAATATTCCATTCAAGATTTTCTTGAAGCACTTTGTGCATTGTAGTTATCCTTTCAACTAACACACCTATTTTAAATTCCTTAAAATTGCAAATAACAATAAATTTATAGTCCTCAATATTTATGGCCCTATCACAAATCAACGGATACACATCAAGGAGAGGTACAATATTATTTCTCAAGTTAATTACACCAACCACATTAGGTGGAGAAGATGGCAAACTGGTGTAGCTCACCATTTTTATAACTTCTTGGACATGGTGTATTGGAAAGGCAATTTCCCTATCTCCTATCTCAAAACCAACTAATTGAACTTCCTTAAGTGATCTAATATCTTGTTCTACTTGCTCTGATGGATGAGTTATCTTTTGACCATGTACATCTAGTACAGGAGGAGTTTTTTCACCAAGATATTTTTTTATAAATTCCAATTCATAAGAACTATAACTTCCTTTTTTATCCGCCTCTTCTGGTAATATTACATGCTCTTTAAGGTATTGTTCAGGAGTTTTTCTATCCATAATATTATTTCCCCATTTTTTCTATTTCCCTTGCAAGTTGCAAGTACTGCTTTGCTCCTCTACTATTTGGATAAAGGTTGTAGATGATCTCACCTTTGGCACTGGCCTCTCTAAACTTGGTATCAATAGAGATTATTGTTTCAAAAAATCGGTCCTTTAAATTTTGCTTGAGTACTTCAACCACCCGCTTACAAGCTCCGACCCTTTGATCAAACATTGTCGCAAGGGCCTTATATTGTATAGCATGGGATAACACTTTATTTAACATCCTTATGGTATCAAAAGTGAGTTTCAAACCATGTAATGCCAAAAATTCTGCCTGTATAGGTATAACAGTTAATGTTGATGCAACTAATGCATTAATAAGAATAATACCAAAATTTGGCGGACAATCTAAAATAATATATTCGTATTGTTCTTTTAGTTTTGCTATTACATTTTTTAAAATAAGTCCTTTACCTGGTTTTTCTTTTAATTCGGACTCCACTATAGAAAGCTTTATAGATCCAGGTATAAAATCAAAAAAATGCCGCTTATCCCTCTTTATTACAGAATTCAAAAAATCCCAATCAACTTCTTCCCGTAAAAAAATATCCAGTACACTTATGGTTATGTTCTCAGGATAATAGGCCAGATGAATTGTTGCCGAAGCATGGGGATCTAAATCCATTACCAGAGTCTTTTTTCCCAAAATAACTAAAGCTGCACCCAGATTAAGGGCAGTAGTAGTCTTTCCAACACCGCCTTTTTGATTTGCTATTGCCAAAACATTTGTATGGGAATGTACCATTTATCTCCTGAGTTCTCTCATAAGAAGGTTATACAGTGCCTTCCAGTCATCTTCATAAATATTTAAAAATTTTATCCCTACCTTATAACTTCCCCCTTTGAGTTCAATCCGAACCACCTCTGCAACTGCAACTAAAGACTGATTTAAAGAGCTTTCAAAGACCTTAAAAAAGCTAGGATGATATCTATTTAGCCCTGGAACATACAGAGTTAATTGAACCTTATCTCCCACATTGAATTTTTCTGGCATATCCAGCAAAATACCGCCAGGACTTATGTTTAAACATCTGGTTTTGATAACCCGTTGACTCTTTACAGGATATACAAATTTTCTTACCTCTACCCTAAGTTCTTTATTCAATCTCTTAAATTCTCTCCTATCTTTTATTTCCTCCACTTACGATCCCCCTTCTTATAAACAATTGAACCAGGATAGTATTTGGGAACAAAGGCCCTAGAGAGGTTGTGTAAAGATTCCGAATGTCCTAAAAATAAATAGCCTCCTTCTTCCAAATTATCATATATATAATTTATCACCTTTTTTTTGGCTGCATCGTCAAAATAAATAATAACATTCCTGCAAAAGACCACATGGGACTTATCAATCTGTTTTATTTGAAGACCATCTACCAGATTTATCTGTTTAAAATCAACCAGTTTTTGAATCTCCTTTTTTATCTTATACCTCCCCTCAGAAATCTTTTCAAAATATTTTGTCTTGATAGATTCAGGAGTTGTCCTAAGAGAGTATTCTCCATAAATCCCCCTTTTTGCCGCCATGAGAACATCATTGGAAATATCATTGGCTGTTATTTTTATATTCCAATTCTTAATCTGTTGTTTTAACACCTCATGAAGGATTATGGAAATTGTATACGGCTCTTCGCCTGTGGAACATCCTGCTGACCATATCCTCAATCTTTTAGATATTTTTTGCCGCTCAATTATTTCAGGCAGAATTATTTCTTGAAAAACTTTTAATTGTGGCGGATTTCTAAAAAAAGAGGTCTCATTTGTGGTAATAACAGAATAGAGTTTCTCCAACTCTTTTCTTCTATCAGGGTCATATTTTAAAAAATAATAATATTCAGAAAATGAGCTCAGTCCCCGTTCTTTAAGCCTGTTTCTAAGCCTGGTCTCCAGCAGGTACTTTCTATTATCTGCTATATAAATTCCCGTTTGATTATAGATAAAATCCCTTAAAAGTTTAAATTCCTCGTCGGTAATTTTATAATCTTTACGAAGAGTTGTGCTCTTAGTCAAAAACGCCATATCTATTGTATCCTCATTTTTTAGAAAGCATCCTTTCAATGGTATGTTGAACTTCTGGATCCTCTTCCCTTTTTAAAAGATCTATAAATATCTTAGTAACCTGCTGACCACCAATGTTATCAAGGGCCTCCAAGGTCTTTATCTTGAGTAGATTATTTTCACTTTTAAGTAGAGGCTCTAACACCGATGGCTCTACACCATCTTTTATCTTGCCAAGGATTTCAACTGCTCGTATCCGAACCCAATCATCTCTGTCTTTAAGCATAGGGAGCACTAACTCCCTTACCTTATCTTTTAATTTAACCTCAGAAAACACATCAAGCACTGCTATTCTAACATCCCTGGACTCATCTCTTAACATTGGAGCAAGTGACTCTATAATATCCTCTTCTGTTTCAGCACATTGGGCATAAGCCTCAACTGCTACTTTTCTCACATCTTCCACCTCATCATTAAAGGCCTTTTTTATGAAAGGCAGAAATCTTTTGTCCCCCAAACTTCCAAATGCATATATTGCCATAAATCTCTTCACTGGATCATCGTCTTGTATCATTCGCATAAATTCTTGTTTTATAGACTCAGATCCAATGGATATAGCAGCGTGTAAAGCCACCTCTTTTACATCATCATATGGATGGTCTAAAAACCGAATAATTTCTTTCTCAGCCTCTTCACTCCTAAACTTTTCCCCAAAAAAATTGAGTCCACACTTTATAACCTTAGCATCTTTATGTTCTTTTAAAACCCTTAGAAAGAAATTTTTTAATAACGGATGTTCTTTTTGACTAAGTGCAAAAGCAATTTCCCTTTGAAAATCCCTATCTAGTTCCCAAAATACCCGAGTTAGTTCTTTATATGCCCTCTCATCATCCATTTGACATAAAAGTCTGATTGCAAATCTCACCCTTTTCTCTTCCTTGGAATAGACCCCCTCAATTAAACCTTTTGAAACTCCAAGTTCTGTTAAAATTGATTCCACCTCTTCTAATAATTCAGCATCTTTTTCCTCATCTAAGGTCAAACCATACTCAAATATTGCATTTGATGCATCTTCCCCTTTTATATATGAAAGACCTTTAAGTGCAGCTCGCTGTACATCTCTGTCCTCGTCTGATAGGGCTTCAAGTAAATAGTGCTTAAATTTTTCTCTTTGATCATCATCTAAAAGTTCTAATGTCCTATGCCCCAGTAGATTCACCAAGGCCTGAATCACTTTATTTCTTAAAGGTAAGTTATCTGTATTTAACTTATTTATTAAAATAGGGACTATTCTAACTTTCCCCATCTCTGCCAGGGCATCTATTATAGCAGCATCAATTAAATCAGAACCTTTACCTAAATAATTAATGAGTATCTCAGCCGATGACTCACTTCCTATCTTTTTTAATGCCTCTATGGCAGAAAATTTTACCCATTCTTCGTCGTCTAAGGCCTTCTCAAGGCACGAAACCGATTCAAGAAAACCAAGCCTTCCTAAACTGACAGCAGCCTGCGACCTTACATTTGGATCAGGATCGTTTAGAAGTATCTCACACAAGGCACGAGCAGCCAGCACGCTTTTTGTATATCCCAAAATGTCCACCACAAATATCCTGATGTCTGGGTCTTCTTCATAAAGAAGGTCCAAGAGAATATCCAATCCCTGGGAGCCAATATCACGCAATATATCTATTGCAACATTTCTAATAGCAGGACTCTCTTCCCAAAAAAGTGGGATAAGGGCCTCAACCGCCTCCTCACCACCCAATTTCCTGATAGATAATTCTGCTGCCTCCTGGACTCCAATATCCTCATGTTTCAATAACTCCACCAAATAGGGAATGCCTTCAACACACCCCTTTTCCCCTATTCTAAAACACATTTCTCTGATTACAGATGGGTCCTCTGAATTTAATTTTTCAATATAAGTTTTACAATCTTCCATCATCTTTTCTTATATATTTTTTTATAAATACAAATTTCTAATTATTGCCTCTGCCATATCCTCTATATCTACCACTTCATCTGCAAGGTTGGCTTCAACTATAGCCCTCGGCATTCCATACACAACACAAGTTTTTTCACTCTGGGCAATAGCCCTTCCACCCCTTTTTTTAAGGGCCTCTATTCCTTTTAAACCGTCATTACCCATACCTGTTAAAATCACCCCAAGTCCCCTCTTCCCAACACCAGCGGCAATTGAATGCATTAATTCATTAACTGAGGGTTTATATAAGGCATCCTTAGGCTCTTTACTCACTTCTAACTCTATCCTGCTCACCTTTTGAACCATCCTCAAATGATGGCCACCCCTTGCAACATATGCAACACCGACCTTTACCACCTCGCCATTTTCTGCTTCTTTAACAGAAATCTTACAGATCTCATCGAGCCTTTTAGCAAAAGGGCCTGTAAACGCTTCAGGCATATGTTGGGCAATTAAAATAGGGGCAGGGAAGTCAGCTGGAAGCTTAGTTAGGACCTGCTGAACAGCCATTGGTCCTCCAGTTGACACCCCTATCCCAACCAGATCCCTTTTTTGCACTTTCCCTTTAAATTGGACTGTATCCACGCTCTTTTCTAGTGTTTTTTTTCGCTTTACCTTTAACTTGCCTTTTTTCTTGGCAACACTCTTAACCTTTTCTTGCAGTTCCTTTTCTATTTTTACAATTTCAAGTGAAACCTTTGAAAGTTGTTTGGGTATATAATCAACTGCTCCCAATTCCAAGGCCTTAAAGGTTGCATCTGCCCCTTCTTGAGTTAAGGAACTAACCATTATAACTGGTCGTGGACACTCCATCATTATATGTCTTAATGCAGTTAAACCATCCATTTTAGGCATTTCAATATCAAGCGTAACCACATCAGGGTCTAGGGTTTTTATCTTTTCCAGGGCTTCCTGGCCATCCCTAGCAGTACCCACAACCTCTATCATGGGATCCTTTTCAAGCATTCCACTAATTGCCTTTCTCATAAAAGCAGAATCATCAACTACCAACACCTTTACCTTATTCATATCATCTCCTCAAAATTAGATCTTTTTTTCTTGTTTTAAAACTCTTAGCCAATAATCTACTAACTCCTCATCCCACATAGCACCTGCACCATCCTCTAAAATAGCTGCGGCTTTTGAAGGTGGCATAGCCTTTCTGTAAGCCCTATCAGAAGTCATTGCATCGTATGCATCTACTACGCTTATTAATCTAGCCAAAAATGGTATATCTTCTCCCTTCATCTTCTCAGGATATCCTCTACCATCTACCCTCTCATGGTGATGATATATAATGGGCATTATATCTTTTAAACTCTCAATCTGAGATAAAATTTCTTTACCTATAACTGGATGCCTCTTCATAATTTCAAATTCTTCATCTGTTAATTTTCCTGGCTTATTTAAAATATTATCAGGAATACCTATTTTCCCCACATCATGGACTATCCCGGCCCAGTACAATTTATCTAATTCATCTGAATTCAGTCCCAATTTTCTCCCCAACTTTACTGCATAATACGCAACTTGATCAGAATGACCCTTGGTATAGGAATCCTTTGCTTCCACCGCCTTTGCCAAGGACCTTATTATCTCCCTATTCATTTCTAAAACCCGCCCATAAAGCTGGGCATTTTCTAAAATAGCGGCTGTTTGCGAACAAAATACATTAAGGAGTTGAAGATCGTCAAAATTAAAATCAAGAGAATCCAAGCTCCTAATAAGGCAAACTGCTCCAATGATTCCAGATTTACTAATTAGAGGACAAATCATAAGCTGCTTGGAAATATCTGCGAGCTTTCCATTTGCCATTAAATCTTCATCCTCTACTTTTCCAGGGATATACAATAGACTTCTACCCCCTTTATTAATCAAATACTCAGCAATCTCTTTTATTTTTTTTATCAATATAGGATTTTTTTTAAACTCACCTCTTATTCTAGAGGGGCTATAAGTGTGATCTTCCTTTAAAAAAATAGCTGTACCGTCTGGAGAAAATGTCCTCTCAACATGGAATAAAAATTCATTTAAAAGGGAACTTAAGTTCAATTTGGCATTTAGATCTCTATTTAATTTCAGTATCTGTACCAGCTTATTTAACCGCTCCCTTTGCTTTTTCTCCTGTCTTCGTTCTATTGCGCTGTCGATCTTGACAAGGAGATGATTTAAATAAAAAGGTTTAGGGATATAGTCTAAGGCCCCCTTTTTCATCACTTCCACGGCAGTCTCTATGGTTCCAAAACCTGTCATAACAATTAGTTCTACATCTAAATTATGTCTATTAATGTAATCTATAAGGGCCATCCCATCCATTTCAGGCATATTTAAATCAGACAGCACTATATCTATATCCTTATCATTTTTTAGACATTCTATGGCTTCTATTCCATTTTTTGCCTCAACCACTTCATATCCATGTTCCACCAATGCCTCTCTACAGATCTCCCTCAAACTCTCCTCATCATCAACTACAAGAATCTTGCCCTTATTACCCATTCCTTTAGCTCCCTATTTAACAAAAAATCCTTCTCAAATTGACTCAATCAATATGTTGATTAAAAATTTTCAAAGAGAGAAAAAACTTATTAAACAATAATAACCTAATGTTTTTTTTTGGCAAGTTCAAGCAAAAATATGGAGATAAGCAAAAGGCAGAGGTTTAACTGACGTCACAAGACGTCTGTT
>JAMOQN010000063.1 GCA_027063985.1 Desulfohalobiaceae bacterium | reverse complement strand
TTAATAATTCTAAATCATTAGAAGATTTAGTTGAAAATCTTAAAGAGATTAGTGATCTAGAAAGACTTATAAATAGAATTTTTTTAAATAGGGCAAATCCACGAGACTTTTTTTGGCTTAAAAACAGCCTTAAAAAACTACCAGATATTTTTAATGTATTATCAATAGATGATACTTTGCCTGATAGATTAAATGAAATAGTCTCAAACTGGGACAACTTAGATGATCTGTATAATCTATTGGATAATGCAATAAAAGACAATCCACCACACATTATAACTGATGGCGGGATATTTAAACAAGGATATAATGATGAGCTGGACGAGTTAATTGAATATGCAGAACATGGAGAGTCAAAATTAAGAGAGTTGCTCAAAAAAGAACAAGAACAGTCATCAATTTCTAAATTAAAATTGGGTTATAATCGGGTATTTGGATATTATTTTGAGGTGCCAAAGAGTTACAGAGGGCCTATTCCTGATTATTTTATAAGAAGACAGACCTTGGTTAATAGCGAAAGATACATAACAGATGAGTTAAAGGAGATTGAAGATAAGATATTGACCAGTGAGGAAAAACGAAAATCATTGGAATATAGATTGTTTTTAGAATTAAGAGATAAGGTAGTTGCATATAGGGACAGAGTATTGAACATGTCTTCTATTTTGGCAAGACTGGATTTTTATGGTGCCATGGCTATTTGTGCAAAAAAATATAACTGGAATAGGCCTCAGTTAAGTGAAGATATAAATATACGGATAAAAGAAGGAAGACATCCAGTAGTAGAATCATTTATTGGGAGCAGTAATTACATTCCAAATGACATAGAAATAAATGATGAATCAAAGATACTCCTGATAACTGGTCCTAACATGGCGGGAAAGTCTACAGTTTTAAGGCAAGTTGCCTTAATCTGTATCCTTGCTCAGATGGGATCTTTTGTGCCAGCAAAACAAGCCCATTTAGGGATTTGCGATAGGATTTTTACAAGGGTTGGCGCCTCAGATAAGCTTGCACTTGGACAATCTACCTTTATGGTGGAGATGTTAGAAACTGCTCGTATATTAAAACAGGCAACCAAGAGGAGTCTGGTAATTTTAGATGAAATTGGAAGGGGAACAAGCACCTTTGACGGACTTTCCATTGCATGGGCAGTGGTGGAATCTTTAGCAAATAAGTATGGTGGAATAAGGACACTTTTTGCAACACACTACCATGAGTTGACGGATTTAGAAGGAAAGATTAAAGGCCTTAAAAATTTAAATATTGCTGTAAAGGAATATAAAGGAGACATAATTTTTTTGAGAAAATTATTGCCTGGTCCTGCTGACAAGAGCTATGGAATTGAAGTTGCAAAACTGGCAGGTCTTCCAAAAAATGTTATAAACAGGGCAAAAGAGATCCTTGAGATGTTGGAAAATAGAATGGTGAAGGTGCAGGGAAAAAAAGTAAAGAAAAGACATTCTTTCGTGCTCTTAGATGAGGTAATTAAAAGAAAAGAAAAAAATGTAATTAAGGAAACTTCATCTTATAATGGAGATCATCCCATATTAAAGGAGCTTTTTATGTTAAATCTGGATAACATTACTCCAAAAAAGGCATTGGAAATATTATATACATGGAAGGAGAAGTGGGGTGAAAAAAAACAGTTATAAATTATTTTGTATCTTTTTCATATTGATTTTATTTTTTTCTTGCGGAAGAAAAAAGTGGCCTACGCCTATAACAGAGGAAGATACATTTAAATTTGGCAAAATTGTGGTCTATAAAAAGAATGATTGTCTAAATATAAATGGAAATATCATAGGTAATACAAAAAATATAAAAGAGCTTTTGTTAGAGGTAGAAGAGCTTAGTTCATGTATTAAATGTCCATTTAAACCTACCCTTAGGATAAGATATTCCCTTTCCTCTGAGGATTTGCATCTAAAAGATAATTCTTTTTTGTTGACATACTGCAAAAACAAAGGACATAAAGTTTCAAGGCTAAGGATTGTGGGTATAAATAAATTCAAGGTGTTGGAGCCAGTTTTTTCTGAAATTATTGTTGTAAAAAATTTAGATGAGGAGAAGTAGTATATGAAGATGAATCTTGCAAAAAAAATAATTTCTTCACACCTTATAGATGGAGAAATGATTTATGGAAAGGAGATTGCCATAAAGATTGATCAGACCCTAACCCAGGACGCAACAGGCACAATGGCCTATTTACAATTTGAAGCAACAGGTGTTCCTCGGGTGCGGACTGAACTATCTGTAAGTTATGTGGATCACAATACACTTCAAGTGGGTTTTAGAAACCCAGATGACCACAAATATTTGAGAACCGTTGCCATGAAATATGGGGTTATATTTTCTCCCCCAGGAAATGGCATATGCCATCAACTCCATCTGGAGAATTTTGCCGTTCCAGGCAAGACTTTGCTTGGATCTGATAGCCATACTCCTACTGCTGGAGGTGTTGGATCTCTGGCAATGGGTGCTGGAGGACTCTCAGTTGCCCTGGCAATGGCAGGTGAGCCATATACTTTGCCTATGCCGAGGATAATAGGTGTACTCTTAAAAAACAGTCTCAAAGGATGGGCATCTGCCAAAGATGTTATTTTGTATTTGCTTAAAAAACTCACAGTAAAGGGTGGTGTTGGTGCAATAATGGAGTATTTTGGGGAAGGAGTAAAGACTTTGACAGTGCCTGAGAGGGCAACAATTACCAATATGGGTGCAGAACTTGGAGCTACTACATCTATCTTTCCAAGTGATGAACAGACCAAAAGATTTTTTAAATTAATGGGTAGAGAGCATGATTTTGTGCCTTTGAGAGCAGATGATGGATGTGAGTATGATGAGATTATAGAAATAGACCTATCAAAAATAGAGCCTATGGCAGCCTGTCCCCACATGCCTGATAATGTGGTGACAGTCAGGGAATTAGATGGCTTGAAAGTTGATCAAGTGGCAATTGGGTCTTGTACTAATTCTTCTTATCTAGACCTAAAAATGGCAGCAAATATTTTAAAGGGAAAACAGGTAAATAAAGACCTAGATGTGCTGCTCTCTCCAGGTTCAAGGCAGGTTGTTAAAAAATTGATTGAAGAAGGAATTTTTGAAAATTTTATTGATGCTGGAGTCAGGATTTTAGAGTGTGCTTGTGGTCCCTGTATAGGTATGGGGGGTTCTCCAATTAGTGGAGGAGTTAGTGTTAGGACATTTAATAGAAATTTTGAAGGAAGGAGCGGGACATTAGATGCCAAGGTATATTTAACCAGCCCAATTACAGCGGCCCAT